>NZ_NQFP01000001.1:0-280535 GCF_002271665.1 Terribacillus sp. 7520-G
ATACAAAAGAAAGTAGGTATTGCATGCAACTACGTATCTTGCTGACATGTCTGTTTTTGAGTTTGATAGCCTTATCGTATACAACCTCCTCCACGATACCTGCTGTTGATGGCTTGATTTTGGTTTTGGCCATCTTTTCCATCCATGCCGGAAGCTTTACCAGACAGTTCGTGACGCTGCTATCGCTAAGTCTTGCCTTTGGCTTCTACTTACTGTTCGATGCGTTATTTACACATGTATCTCTCCAGGATCAGATTCATTTCATGCTTCGTCATATTTTCGTGACGGCGGCGATCATCTTGATCTGGCTCATCTATGGAATCACCTCCCGCTATCAATCTGAAAATATAGCATTAAAGGAACGGATCCAAACACTTGAAAAATATGCCGGTTCCACCAATCTGCTGACAGAGTCCGAATTCCAAAGCCGTGTGAAGCTGATCACCACCGGCACCAGACGCAGGAATGAAAGCAATCATTATCTCCTTGTCTCGATTTTGACACCTGCCGGAAAACCCGAAACGCTTGCGTCCCTATCCCACACCATAAGTGAGGGTATCTTAAGCTCCATCCGTGCTGAATTCGATTTGGTCACCCAAAGGAATCCCGAGCAGTTTCTTGTTTTCCTGCAGAATACAAATGAAGCGGGCTGCCATATCGTGGTGGAAAGGTTGAGGAATAAGCTTCGTGATCAATTCAACTTGATCGATCCTCCGCTCTTATGTGAAATCATGAAAGAAGAAGACATGGATGAGGGGACGGAAATGGACCGTCCGTTGGAAGGAGCTGTGAGATGAAGATAATTCTGATAGCAGTCATTGCCTTTTTCTGGATTCTGCTCATTTATTACTCCATCCTTACGATCGCCGGGGTCCTTCAGCGATTACAAAAGAAAAATGGCATCACCTTACCTGCTTATCCTTCGGTGGCTGTCTTGATTCCAGCACATAACGAAGGGATAGTGATCAAACAAACCTTGGATGCCATGCTTCGCCTGAAATATCCCGGGACGCTGGATGTCTATATGCTGGATGATGCCTCCACTGACGATACAGCCGACATCATCCAGAAATTCAGCAGCACCTTTTCACGGATCCATTATCTGAAGGTTCCTCCTGGATCACCGAAAGGAAAATCCAGGGTATTGAACTATGGTCTGTCGGTAACGGAATCCGATTACTTCATCGTATTCGATGCAGATAACCAGCCTGATGAAAACAGTGTGATCGAGCTTGTACACGCTGCCGAATCCACACCCGAGGCCGGCGGCGCAGTAGGTTATGTCAAGACAATCAATGCGCATCGGAACATCCTGACCAGGATGATCTCCATCGAATTTCAAGTATTCCAGCTCTTGATGCAAAGCGGCAGATGGAAAATGTTCAAAACTGGTTCCCTGGCGGGGACGAACATGCTGCTCAGGAGAAGTGTCCTTCGGGAAGCTGGCGGCTATGATGTGTATGCTTTAGCGGAAGATGCGGAGCTGACGGTAAGACTGACATCCCTTGGATGGAAATTACCTGTCGTCCATCATTCCAGGACATGGGAACAAGAGCCTGAAAAGATAGGCATTTTTATCAGACAGCGCACTAGATGGCTGACAGGCAATATTTATTTGTTGGAGAAATCATTTCATGAATGGCGATACTGGAAGGGACGGACATTCGTCCATAGCTTGCAGCATGTCATGACGTATCTTTTATTCGTACTGCTGCTGCTGTTCTCCAATATATGGTTTGTCCTCAACTTGCTGGGGGTCGATCTGCCTGATTTCGAGTCGCCGCTGCTGTTGTTCTGGTTCATGAGCTATGTGGTATATACCGCCCAAATCATCAGCGCGATGGTGCTCGAAGGAACAATCACGCCATTCAATGTCCTTATTGGATTGATAATGTATTTCACATATGCGCAGATCTTCCTGCTCCTGCTTTTGCGGAGTGGCGTAGCCTATCTATGGAGCCGAGTGACCAGGAAAACCATGCAATGGGATAAGACGGAAAGATTCAAGGATGATGCTGCATGAACAGCTATGCTGTGAAAGGGACCATACTGTTGATTTGCTGCATGGCATTGTTTCTTAACTTCTCCGCCTTGCCCGTTACGGAATCGGTGACCCGCACTGTCGAACGCCACTACCAAAACAGCGACAGGCTGATCAGCAGCTATGGGGATGAACGACGTGATAGCAGCCCCATCCTCCTTGAAAGTATGGGTCAATATATGGAGTATTTGTTATTGGCCGATGATCAAAAGGGATTCGAGGAGCAATTTCAGCTGCTGCAGGAGCATTTCGCAGTGGAACAAGCGGGAGAAATCCATCTGAAGTGGCAGATCGGGGAAAACATCTCCACCAATGCTTCCGTGGATGATTTCCGGATAATAGAGGTGCTGATGGCCGGCGGGGAAAAATTCCATGATGCGGCCTATACCGACCTGGCAGAACAGATTTGGGATACCATGATCCGCACGCAGCTCACGGATGGCCTTATCACGGACTTCTATGATAGATCATGGAAACAGCAATCTTCCGAAATGCATCTCAGTTATTTAAATTTCACTGTATTGGAAGATATGAGGGCGCCTAATTTGGAAGAATACAAGCGGATACTGAGGGGTGGCCAGACAGACACACCTTTTTTTATCGAAATCTATCATCCCCGGGACAAAAGCTATCATACGGCTGATCCAGAAACGGTAAACATGATCGATCAATTCCTGATTGCAATGCAGTATGTGAAAAGCACAAATGAAACACCAGCGAAATTCCATGACTGGCTGCAAAAACAAGCGAAAGCAGATAATGTTCTTCATGGACGCTACAACCGGACTACTGCTGCACCAGCATCCAGCTATGAATCCAGCTCGGTGTATGCGCTGGCTGTACTTTACAGCTTGGCTGTACATGATCAGGAAATGGCTGATGAATGGTTCCTCAAGCTGCAGAAGCAAGCACCGATGCAGGCGTCTCCATCCTATACGGATATTCATTTTTTTGATTACATGTATGCCTCCTATGCAGCACGGCTTTATGAAGCAGGACGGAGCAGTCATTGAGGACTGCTCCGTTTTTATCCTTTGATATAAGCATATAGCTCCTGCGTCTCCAGCTCCGCACCGAATGCACGCGTCGCCCCCCAGATTTTATCCACCTCGGCACCATTGATTTCGGCATCCATGTCATGAAAGATCCGGTGCACATATCGCAGGCTGTTCAAATCCGCGCTGTCTGCAGCGATTCGCATGAAGGCCTCGGCGTTCCACATATCATTCACTGCTTCCGATGGAGCGAATCCTTCCGTGCGCAGACGTTCCACATCATCCTGCAGCTTTTGCCATTCATCTGATTCGGCCAGATAAGCAGTGTCTACATTGTCGATATGCCCCCAGCCGGTCAGATCATTCAAATAGGCATGCTGATCACTGATGATCTGTTTGACAAGCTCTTCATCCTGATAAGCAATCGGTTCATCATATTCCTCATAAGAGAACGTAGAGAGGAAATCCTTCGTACCACCAGTCAGTTCCTCCAGCTGGGAAGCTCCTTCTCGTTTTATATCTTTATCCTTTGCTCCCTCTGGCTGCTGTGATTGCACCGGCGGCACGCTCTCTTTCCCGCTTGCCGAATTGTCTTCTTCCTGTGCTAGGAAGAAGTAGACACCAGTACCGACTATTGCAAGTAAACCAATACTTAGTAACGTAATGTAAAATGCCTTCACTGCTTTTCGCCCCTCTGCCGGAAGTGTTAGAAAAGTGCCAGTCTATATTATAGCAATGATTCCCAGCAGTTTTTGTCGAAAAGCAAAAATAGGACGCTGGCTGCGTCCCATTTTCATTCCTCGTCTTCCATTACATGGTGATATGCTTCATTGAACAAAATCAGCTGGCTATCGATCAACTCCTCCTGATCAACGCGTTTCACATAATGATAGACGCCGTTTTCATCCTGTTCCCTTGCTTTGCAGTTATCCTGCAGCATCACAGCGAGGATACCGCGGATCCTGCGCTTGATCGATCCGTTGAATATAGGGAAAAGGATCTCCACTCGCTTCTCCATATTCCTTGTCATCATATCGGCCGAAGACAGATGGATCTTTTCCTCCCCGTTATGGTGGAAGTAATAGATTCGTGTATGCTCCAAGTATCTTCCGACGATACTCCGCACCTTGATATTCTCACTGATACCCTTGATGCCGGGGCGAAGGCAGCAAATGCCCCGGATGATCAAATCGATCTTCACACCGGCGATCGATGCTTCATATAATTTTTGAATGATCGGTTTATCGGTGATGGAGTTCATTTTCATGATGATACGTCCATTACCATGCTTTTTATGTAAACGTATTTCTTCATCGATCATGCCGATCATATCCGAGCGAATGTCAAATGGCGCCACCGAAAGATGATGGAAGGTGGGCTTCTCGGTATAGCCGCTCAAGTAATTGAAGAAATTCGTCGCATCGATGCCGAATTTACGTTTGGAGGTAAACAGCCCCATATCCGTATACAGCTTGGCCGTCTGATCATTATAGTTCCCCGTTCCAAGATGGACAAAGCGCTCGATCCGGTTATGCTTTTTCCGCACGACAAGTGTGATCTTGCTATGCGTCTTCAAATGCGTCATCCCATAGATGACATGACAGCCGGACTTTTCCAGCTCCTTTGCCCACTGCACATTATTCTCCTCGTCAAAGCGGGCCTTCAGCTCGAACAAAACGGTGACCTGCTTCCCTTTCTCGGCTGCACGCTTCAACGCGTCTATGATGGGGGAATCCCCGCTCACCCGATAGAGCGTCTGCTTGATGGCCAGCACATCGGGATCATCCGCCGCCTTCGAAACGAAATCAACGACGGGTTCGAATGATTCATACGGATGATGCAGGAAAATATCCCGGTCATTGATTGCATCAAACAGATTCTCATCGGTCCCGATTTCAGCTGGCGGCTGCGGGATGAGTGTTTCATAGACCAGATGCTCCCGCCTGGCAGCCACTATTTTGTAAAATTGCATCAGGCTTGTCAAATCGATTGGTCCATCTATTTCATAGACATCTTTACGGTGGATATCCAATATATCCGTCAGGTAAGTGACCATTTTATAGTCATACTCCCGTTTCGGGATTTCCAGCCGGATAGCCGCTCCCCATTTGCGCTTCTTCAGTTCTTTCTCGATCACTTTCAGCAGGTCGCGGGCACCTTCTTCATGGATGGTCATATCCGCATTCCGTGTGATCCGGAAGACAGTGACGGACTTGATATGATAACCGCGGAATAACTTATGCATATAATGACTGATGACGTCTTCCAATAAGACGAAGTGAAGGGCATCTTCCTCCGTGTCCTCCAGCTGGATGAAACGATCCAGGACAGCCGGCACTTGTACGATGGCCGTTTTATGCTGGGATGCCTCATCGGCTTCATGCTCATCCAGCAAAGATACCGCAAGATTCAGACTCTTGTTCAACAGCATCGGGAACGGACGATACGCATCGATTGCCATCGGTGTAAGGACAGGGAATATCTCTTCCTCGAAGTATGTTTCCAGGCGCAGCAGTTGCGCGTTCGACAGCTGCTCCATCCCCAATAGCTCCACCTTCTCTTCCCTCAATTCGGGTATGATGATATCCTGGAACAAACTATTCTGCATCTCGACGAGACGATGCGCTTTCGCTCCGATTTTCTGGAGCTGCTGTTTCGGTGTCATGCCCGCTTTGTTTTCCGGACGGTTGAAGCCGGCCTTCACCTGGTCTTTCAAACCTGCTACACGAACCATGAAAAACTCATCCAGATTGGAACTGAAAATCGATAGGAACTTTAGCCTTTCCAACAAAGGGTTGCGCTCATCAAGCGCTTCCTCCAGCACTCGTTCATTAAATGCAAGCCAGCTCAACTCTCGGTTATTGTAATTATTCGGGTTATTCAAATCCACCCGAAGCTGTTCCTCTGTTCTCAATTTCCATGCACCACTTTTCGACAATATTCTATCAATTTTAGTATATCAGCAGCTAATCATGAGATTTTATGAAGTTTTTGTAATTTTTTAGCTTATATTGGAATGTGCATCTTCCCGGAAAACAAGCTGAATATTTCGCCGCAGCTGTTTTTCGAGATGCTTCTTCTGTTTTTCGACTTGGTACTTTTCTGCCTGCCAGTCCTTATTGCATGTCACGATAAGCACCAAATCTCCCCCTTCATCCTGCAGCTCGATGCCCGCGACGATATTCCGCTTTGTCGCATGCAGGCTGTTGGCAAGCTTTATGATGGCTCCCAGCAAACGATAATGGGCCAGCTCCTCCCCCTTGAACCAGGATCGGAACACTTCTGCATTCCGATTATAGAAGGACTTGTTCTTAAAGGACGCCAGCAGCGCCAGGATGATTCGATCCTTATGCAGCAAACCATCGATCGTCCGATTGGCAAGGAGGTAAAATGTATGCTGGTTTCCGGATTCCGTATCGATATAAGCCCCGATATTATATACAAAAGCTGCATACCTGACGAGGAACTTATCGTTTGCATTCCATTCCGCAAGATCAAGGCCCTCCACCAGCTCCGCCAGCTGCAAGGCTGTCCCCTGCCGCTCCAGCGCATGCGCACGGTCAATCTCGAAATCCTTCGCCAATTCCTCGAAGCTGCGTTCCAGCACATCGGCGAACAATGTCATCTGATCCCGGCGCCTGAGCACCTCATAGAGCAAACCATCCCGCAAGCCTTTGCGGCTGAGGACGAAATCCGTCGTACCTACGATATCAAGCAGGCAGCGGAATACTTGCATCGCCGGGAGGATGATATCAGCCCTATCCTTCGAGAGGCCATCGACCTTCTGCAGTTCCGCAAAGTCCAGCGGAGCAAGCTCTGCTTCCATATCCTCGATATCCTGCTTCTTCATCTTGTATTGATGCAGTCCTGCTAAAGGATAGCCCACCTTTTCCTGGTGTATTTGGACCACATTCCGTGCGCTTCCGCCGATGGCGATGACAGGCAGCTGTTTGTCCGCCAGCCATTCCAAGGTCTGCAGCTGCCCGTATACATACGTATGAATCTGATCCAGCTCCTCTGCTGTCGGCTTATCCCCGGCGACAAACTGCCGCTTCAGCGACAGGGCCCCGAATGGGAAGCTATGATAGAACTGCAGCTGCCGATCCTTGAAATATGTCAGCTCGGTACTGCCGCCGCCGATATCTATCGTGATCCCATCCTGGAATGGCATGCTGTTCGTCACTGCCAAGTAGCCTAGATACGCTTCTTCATAATCCGAAAGGACCCGGATGGTGAAGTCCGTCTCTTTTGCCACCATATCCAATATATCCTGCTGATTCTTCGCATGCCGAACCGTAGCAGTCGCCACACAGGTCGTCTCTTCCAATTCATAATAGCGTGTCACTTCCTGGAAGCTGTGCAATGTCTTAAGCAATATCCGGATCCCTTGCCCATCAAGGATTCCTTCTGCTGTCAAATAATTGCGCAGACGCGCGACGACCTTTACATTCTCTTTTTCTTTGATTCTTCCGTTCTTGTCACGCAAATATACGACAAGACGCATTGTATTGGATCCAATATCAATGATGGCATAGTACCTTGTTTTCATAACTACTCCCCTCATGTGAAAGCCTTTCTCTCCATATTACCCATAGAGCAGCCAACATAACATAGTCGCTAAAAGAAAAGCCGCACAAATGTGCGACTATACGGCATCATCCAACTGCCTGGATTTCTTCATCGTCTCCGGCAGGGACATCGGGCTCAGGCTCTGGTGCAGGCTCTTGCTCCTGTACCGTTTCCTCGTCCGGCTCATCCTCAGCCGGCTTCGGGGTTGTATCAGGTTTTGCTGCTGGTCCTTCCTTTTCTTCAGGAGGGGCAGTCGCTGGATCTGCCGATTTTTCCTCTTCCGGCTCTTTGGAAGATCCATTGCTGCCGGAACTGCTGCCTGATGATCCCCTGCTGCCTGAAGTTCCGCCGCCGCTATAGCTGCCGGAACTGCCAGAGCTGCCGCTATAACTCGGGGAACTGCCTGATGATCCGCCCACTGGTGCAGTATAGCTCGGGGCAGGTGCTTGGTAAGTGGAATCAGAGCCATCGACTTCTTCCGTGTCATCTTCTGCGATGACTGGTTCTTCGGTCGTCAGCACTTCCTCTTCCTGTACCTCGGGTTCTGGTCCGGCAGCTTCCTTTTCTTCATCTGTGATCATTTCTTTCTGAAGGGCAAATTCCCCTTCGATGTGCTCGGCTTTCAGTTCCTTAGGCTCCTCTGTCACCTTTGCCTTGGCAGCATAGGATTGCTCTTTCTGCTCATTCGCCTTCAGGGAATTGCTCGTCACCGATTTGTTCTGTACATAGAAGAAAGCAGAAACTGCGATACCAAGGAAAACGATGAATGTCCCAATCAGCATTGTCTCCTTTTTCACACCGAGGCCCCCTCTTCATACAGCTCGATCGGCAAGCCATCCGGATCCTGGAAGAATGTGAATGCTTTTTCTGTAAAAGGATCGACCCGGACTGGCTCCGTCTTCACACCCATGTCCCGAAGACGGGCCACTTCTTTTTCGACGTCATCCACGGAGAATGCAAGGTGGCGCAATCCCGCTGCTTCCGGATAACTCGGCCGCTCCGGAGGATTCGGGAAGGAAAATAGTTCAATGACGTAGGTATCTCCGAGGGCAAGATCCAGTTTATATGAATCACGCTCCTCACGGTACACTTCCCGAATGATCCGCAGCCCCAATATTTCGGTATAAAAGCGTTTGGATTCTGCATAATCCGAACAAATGATTGCAATATGATGCACAGCCTGCAGCAAGGTGCCGCCTCCTTCCGCATTTTCCATTTCTTCCATTCTACTACAAAAAAATCCTCCATTCAGCATAAATCCGCAAATATCATTGCTTCTTTACAAAATAGCGGAGAAATCAAGACCAGCGGCAATTTCCTTCGCTTGCTTGCGATTTTTCACACCAAGCTTTTCATATATCCGGTGGAAATAGACCTTGACGGTACCGAGTGATAAATCAAGCTCCTGGGCTATCTCATTGTTCCGTTTGCCAAGCTGCAAGTGATAGACAAGCTGCAATTCCCTGGTTGTCAGCCTGCTTTGCAGCTTTTGATCATCGGTTTCCTCGGACCAATACGACAGGATCTGTTCCACATACTTCTGCTGCCTTTTCGCCACACTGCCTGATGACAGCAGTTCATGCAGCATATCGCGCACCGTCTCGCCGGCCCGCCAGAAGGTGCGCAGATATTTATGATCAGCGCTGAGACGCAGTGCTTCTTTCAAGGAAAGGAGGGCTTGCTGCTTATCAGCTGGATACAGCAGTATCGCTTGGATGATATGCAATTCGATCCCTGCACTGATCCGATTGCTGAATTTGACAAGCGGCAGCAGCTTCTTGATATATCTCTGTGTTGCTTCGACTTCACCGAGTGCTGTATAAGCCCATATGAGGGTCATGTATTCAAACAAGGTTTTTTGTTCAATCGGAGGCTCCTGCATGAAAAACAGCGTCAGCCAATTATGTATCCTTTTCGTATCACCTTGATCGATCGCTATATGAATCCTTGCCGCTTCTGCTTTCTTGAACCAATCTGCCGAAGCATTGCTCCTTGTCAGCATGTCCTTCAGCCTGTTCAGCGTCACCTTGGCCGATTGTGCATCACCTTGCTGCTCCAATTCATGACGGGATTTCAATATGTATGCAGGGACGAGCAGACCTGGCAATCCGAATAAATCCGCAATGGACAACGCTTTTCCCAAGTGACTTTTCGCTTTGGCCGACATTCCCCATTCATAGGCAAGCTCGGCCAGACTCAGATGATAATAGCCGCTGAACACGGATTCGCCTGAAATCGTGTGCGCCAAACTTTCATAGACACGCTGGACCGCCCGCAAATCACCGCCTCCTCCAAGCGGGGAATGAAGGATGGTGGCGTCATGCCGATTATAATCGAAGGAATGTGAAAAGTATCTGCTGGAATCCTTACTGTATACCAGTGCCTTGCTGGCATAATCCATCGTACTTTTCACATCATCCTCCAATAGGGAAATGAAGCTTTTCAATGTATACAAATCAGCAAAATGCCGTTTCTCTTCCTCTTCACTGAACTGCAATTCGCGGCGAAGCAGCTGCTCCTCTATCATATGGGCATGCCGCTGGGCCACCTTCGGCTGATAACGGAGGCACTCCACCCAGCCATAGATGATACCAAGTTCCATCTGGTAAATATATTTGCGCGGCAGCTTATTGATCCATTCCTGCAGCTGATCGATGCGCCCTTCCTGGAGAAGGCGGGGAGCTGCTTTGATCAGGAGCTGTCTGACACGTGTGTGATCACCAGCCTTCCAAGCATATTGAATGGCCGTAAGCAGCATCTGCTCATTTTCATGCCAGATACTGGCCCGTTTATACAATTCCTTGACATCGATATTCTGCATATCGAGCATTTCTTTCAAATATGTACGGAGATGCTTGTTATAGGTGAACCAGCCCGGCTCATCCTGCAGTTCATTCAGCAAGCCTTGATCCCTTAATCTTCTCATCACCACGCGGCCGCGCCTTGTACCGGCAATATAATCGCATAAGCGAACATGCATCACATTCAAGATGGAGGTGGACAGCAAGTAATTCCGCTCATTTTCATGCAGACTATAGACAATTTCCTGTATCAGCTGCCTTGCGACCATGACATTCGAAAACATCAGCTCGGAATAATCCTCCTGGAACTGCTCGTACATGTGGATCAGCTGGATACCGGCAGCCCAGCCCTGCGTCTGCTGCATGATATCCCGGACTGCCGCTTCGGTCGGCTCCTTTTGCAGATGATTCCTGATGTACGATGCGATCTCTTCTTCTGTAAAGATAAGATCGCACTTTGTTATTTGCAGTACCTGACGCTGCCGCGATAGGCGTTTTAAAGACAGGCCGGGAAAGAACTGCCCCGAAACGATGATGTGGAATGTATCCGGCATCTCTTCCAATAATGTTGTCATTTCATATAATTCGTTGGAATTTGTCATCAAATGAAAATCATCGATGATCAATGCACCGGTGACTTGATGATTACGCAAGCAAGCACACCATGTTGCAATGAAATGAGTCGGCGAATAGGAAGCAGACTGTATGATATCCAATAAATTTTTCCGATCCTGTTCCGGCAAACCTGGCATATGCAGGATCAGCTTCTTCCAGAAAGGGACTCGCTGGATATCTTCTTCCTCCAAGCTGACCCAGCCCACGTCCAAATGCGTCCGTGCTGCCCACTCCTGCAGCATGGTCGTCTTGCCATAGCCGGAGGGAGCCGTCACCGCCGTCAGCTTACATGTCTCGATCCTCGTCCAGACACTGCCGGGCTTAATCCGTTCTATTCTCATTTGACCGACAGTTACAGCCGATTTTGTCACTTCATTCTGACTAGCTTGTTGTTCCTGCATCACTATCAACCTTTTCCAGCTTTGTTGTTTCAATTATAACAAAACTCGCAGAATTTTGTGGTGAAATCTAGCACTTTTGTAACTGCATTTACAATTTTTAATAGTATAATAGATTCATTTCCACACAGAAAAAAAGCACCCTGCAGTGCAGCAAGGTGTCCACCCGTCAAAGTTCCTGACATTTTGTTTCCATCACGCGCTGATTCCAAGCAAAGGAACGCCGACAGTATCCGCTGCCGGCTGAATTTTGTCATGACTGATCATGATTCGGCGACAGGATAAGCGTAAAAGATGAACCTTTCCGGTGCGCTGCCCACGTAGTGAAATGGATAGCAAGTAGTGACTACCAATACTTCCTCCCCCATTTTGCGAATCACTGTTGTATCATCCTCGGGTACGATGTCGGTGCTTTTGATTTCATAGGTGTAGGTACCATAAGGCATCTTCACGATAAATCGATCTCCCAGCTCCAACTCGCCGAAGCTCCGGAAAACAGTATCACGATGCCCCGACAAAACAATTTGTTCCTTTTGTCCAGGATATACGGAATCGGTCAGATGTCCGACCCCTTTATTCAAATCATCTGGATCCGTTCCTTCTATGATAGGTAAGGATTTTTTTAATTTAGGGACTTCCAAAATGGCAAAGGCTTCATTTTCTTCCGCTTTAAAATCTGCGATGGAGGGCTCGTCGATGGCCTTCCCTTCTTCATTTATTTTTTCTTCCGCTTCAATGAAGGAATGGTTTTGTTCTTGCTTTTGCGTAAAATATTGATAACCGAAGACCGCTAGCAATATGACACTTGCCAGGATAAGACCATTTCCAATTATCTTCACGATATTACCTCCCGATCAAGATGAATGGCATCCGCTTATTGCCGTCATGACTGCTTTGCCCCTGCATATCGCTGATAGTAGGCGCAGTAGCCTGACAAATAATGCTCGATGTCATCTATACGGGCGCGGAAAGAATGGTGTCTGATGAAGAAGCTGCCCAGTATGCGGCCAGGGTTCTTGCAGTACATGGCCAATTCCGGATAAAAGTGACCGTTCCGCTGATATTCCGCTCTTTTATGAATCGTATTTTCCAATTTTTCCTCATCGAAGCTGTCCAACAGATCGCTGTGTCCTGTTTCCTTCAGGCGATCGATCATTTTGCTTGTTGCCAGGGTCAGCTCTAAAAATGTAGGGAAGGTGGTATTCCGATGATAGATGAAATCCAGCTTATCGCTTACATTCTTCAATCCGAATTCAAAATATCTCCGCTCTGGTTTAGCGGAAGTATTTGATGACTTTTCCTATCTACCCCATGCCCAAAAGCTTGCGCAAGGGATTTTGAATTTGCAGCTGGAAAATGGGGAATTCATGCATGTGCTTCACTATCCATCCCTTCAAGTGAAAGAGAGATTCCGTATCATTTACTACGATGGAGAAGCAGCATTTGCCCTGATGAGACTGTACCGGCTGGATAAGCAGCAGAAATGGATCGATGCTGTGGAAAAAGCATTTGATCACTTTATCGAGAAAGATTACTGGAAGAATCATGATCATTGGCTCAGCTATTGCACGAATGAATTAACAGCGTATGCCATTTTTATACAGGGAAATCCATTACATCAAAAGACTTTTTATGTAAGATTAGGAATAGCAGGAGGCACAGAGGGTATTCCCTCAAAAGTTCGCTGATAGAAAGGATTTTGGAGATGGGATACAGTTTACGTGAGATACAGGAAATATTGGATGGATATTATTGGAATGATGACAGCAGCAAGGATTGCTTGATTACTAACTTTGAAATCGAACCAAGACATTTTCAGCCCGTAAAAGGGAACTGCTTTATCTCCATTTCCAAAAAAAGATGGGAAGCTGCCCACAAAAACAAACAAACACAATGGGTGGATGGAAACAAAAGAATATTGGGCCATTCTGAGAAATGCAGTTTAATCATCACGGAAAAAGCCATTCCAGCATTGAAGGACTCGATCCCTCAATTGATCGTCAAGGACAGCTACCGGGCTATTTCCCAGTTAGCCAAAGCTTCCCGAAAGAAAATGACGAATCCCGTAATCGGGATTACTGGATCCGTCGGCAAAAGCACCACCCGGCTTTTATTCGAGCATTTGCTGAAAGAGGAACATACCCTTGTAGCCACCAGGGGCAATCATAATACCCAAGCCGGCGTTCCGTTATATGGTGCGAAATTATGCACGAATCCCGATTTTGCGATATTGGAAATAAGCTTGAATGCTTTGAATAATAGAGGGAATCAAGCCTTGAACATCGAGCCTGACGCTTGTATCGTAACTGCCATAGGGGAGGCGCATTTATCCACCCTTCACTCGACAGCGAACATAGCACGGTTCAAAGCGAGGATCTTTGAAGGCTTGAAAAAAGATGGCTTGGCAATCATCAACCAGGATATCGCTGCCAAGGAATTTGATATTCTTTATGATAAAGCGAAGCAGAGAACGGATCGAATCAGGACATACAGCATGACAAGCAGCGAAGCAGACCTTTATCTCAAGCATATCGCCAGTGATAAATATGTCACATCCGCCACTGTCTGCTATCGGGGGGATGAGTACGAATTCCAGATGAAATTGGCCGGAAAAGGCACCATCGAGAACACCCTGGCCGTATTATTATACTTGGGTGAAAATGGTTATGATCTGCAGCACTTCATTCCGAAATTATTGCATTTCAAATCACTGGACCGAATCATGGAATTAAAAACACTCACTACCGCCGATCAAAGATCCGTCGATATTCTCGATGATTCCCATAATGCTTCCATACCAGCAATGGAGAACGCCTTGGACACTTTTCGTACCAGACAAAAGTTTTACAAGGGCAATAAGATATTGGTCTTGGGGCAGGTTGCAGACTTGGGTGAAAACAGTCAGCAGCTGCACGATAAGCTCCTCCCAAAAATTTTGGATGCAGGATTTGACTATGTGTTTGGGCATGGCAAATATATGAGACAGGTGATCAAGCAAATTCCTTCTTCCAAGGTAGGCGGCTGGTTTAATAACGCACACGATCTAGCAAGAAGAATCCCGTTATATTGTTCTGATGACTCCCTCATTTTGCTTAAAGGTTCTGTATCGGGAAGTGACTTTCGCTTAACGAGTCATTATCTTCCGGAACAACTAAAACAATCCAGCAGACAAGCCATCAGTCATGAGCCATCCGAATTGGCAGAATTGCTCGATTGTTCATTCGCTGCGAGGCTTTACGATGAGGATGATAAAAATGTTTACGAAAAAGGAAACACACAGAGCCAGACAATTGACGGTTTGGGTCCCTTGCTCCTCTTGTATTCACTCCTGGAGAAAGGATTGAAAAAAGGGGAACTAACCCTGAGTGACTGGCCTACCAACAATGGCAGCAGCATCCATGGCAAGCCATTCCGGAAAGGAGAGCCTTTCCTTTACGAAGAGCTGTTGGAGGAACTATATATGACGCAGCATCCAAGTGTGATTTTTGAACTGGCTTACAGATATTTCAATAGTCGAAAGGCTGCCATGGAACAAATTTTGAAATTGGCTCAGTCTTTCCGCCTATCAGATGCAGCATCTTTGAATATCACAGGCCGGTATCGTGTCAAAGAGCAGCAATCCTATGATGTAAACGACCTATTTTTAGTCGGTTCCTCGATGCGAAAGAAAGGCATGGAGCAGCAATTGCCAACAATAATGAACCCCGCTTCAGCTGATGTGAGAGGCATCATCTTTGGTTCAGAAAGAAAGAGCTGCCTCGCCTTCCTGAACGGATTCATGTTCTGTATCATCGGGGCAGTATCTTCCCAGCAGATAGTGGAGAATATTCTGGAACTATATGAGCAGGCCGAAAAGAAATCATTGATCAAGACTGGCTTAAAAGGGTGAACGCAATGCCGGAACAGGAGCGTAATAAAAACGAAGAAGCGGAAGCTTTAAAAAAACTGAATGAAGAGATAGAAGAAGAATTGCTCACATATAACAAGGATGAGGAGAGCGCCGACCATAAACCGAGTACACACTAGAGACGTATATTTGACATGATCATGATCAGCGCTTTATGTCTTTTCATTATGTTTAATCTATTCATGATCGTCGGCAGATACTTCCTGCACCCTTGAATGGATCCGCCAAAATGAAAAAGAGGCAGCCGTCCCACAATGGACAGCAGCCTCCTTTCGTTTATCTTATGTGATTAATTTGCTGGCTGATTTGATTTCTTCGCACGGATGACAGAAGGTCGTCCAATGCTGTGATAATCGATATTCGCTGTTTCCACATAGCTTAACGGATAGCAGTTGCGGCCATCGATGACGATCGGCTGCTTCATTTGCTTTTCAAAGACAGTCAATGGCAAGTCTTTGAATTCATCCCACTCTGTCACGATGATCGCGACATCGGCATCCTTTAATGCTTCCTCCGTGCTGGCTGCATAATGCACAGTCTCCGGAAGCAGACGCTTCGCATTTTCCATCGCGATCGGGTCGAATGCGGAGATGTTCGCACCAAGCTCCGTCAATTTCCGTGCCAAGACGATGCTGGCTGATTCGCGCATATCATCGGTGTTTGGCTTGAACGCCAGGCCGAGCATGGCGACTTTCTTGCCTTCCAGTCCGCCGCGTACGACCATTTGGGCGATATCAACCGGAATTTGCTGCTGCTGATTATTTACATTGATGACGGATTCCAGCAAGTCGAATTTATGATTCACGTCACCGGCGATCTGAACAAGAGCCTTCGTATCTTTCGGGAAGCAGGATCCGCCATAGCCGATGCCGGCATTCAGGAATTTGTCGCCGATCCGTTTGTCCATGCCCATTCCCTTGGCAACATCCTCGATATTGGCCCCTAGCTTGCCGCAAATCGTACCGATTTCATTGATGAAGCTGATTTTCGCTGCCAGGAAGGCATTGGATGCATATTTGATCATTTCGGCACTCTCGATATCCGTACGGAATACAGGAACGCCAAACGGCTTATTGATTTCTTCGATCAAATCCGCTGCAGCCGGGCTTTCCGCTCCGATCACGATCCGGTCGCCATAGTATGTATCGTAGACAGCCGAGCCCTCCCGAAGGAATTCCGGATTGGATACAACCTCGATTTGCACATCGCGATCAAGCGCTTCGGTAATCCAATGCTTCACAAGCTTATTCGTACCGACCGGCACCGTACTTTTCGTAACGACAACGGCTCCTTTATCCGACACATTGGCAGCGATGTCTTTTGCCACCTGCTGCACGAAGTCAAGATTGGCAGAACCGTCCGCCCTTTCCGGTGTACCTACTGCTATATAGATGGCATCCGCATCCTTGAAAGCGACGCTGTGGTCAGTCGTGAAATGAAGATTGCCCTTTTCGATATTTTTGGTCATCAATTCTGCCAGACCCGGCTCATAAATTGGAGATAAGCCTTGGTTCATTTTGGCGACTTTCGCTTCATCGATATCCACGCATGTTACATCATGTCCGATATCCGATAGTGCCACTCCAGTCACTAAGCCTACATATCCTGTGCCAACAATTGCAATTTTCTTCATTTTTACGATCCCTTCTTATTTCGAGGTGTATAAACACTTCTGTCAAGCTATAAATCAAACTGAATACTGTTGCGATAATGATAATAGTTTACTATAAATTATCCAATTTGCGGATATTATTTACATAACTTTTTCATTAATTTTACATTTTTCATGTATATGTAAAGGGTGCATGAAGATGCACCCTTTGTCATTCCTTATTTACCTCGGCATTCCATAATGAACGGCTGTTCCTTCAGCTTCCTTTTCGCTTCCCTTCCCCAATTTTTGACGGCATCTTCGGTTGTGTCCTCGATATGGGCAATTTCCTTGATCGTCAAGTCATGCTTGATTTTCCAGTACACCCATTTATATTGCTTATCCGTCAGGAGCTGCTTGATTTTGTCCCAGAATTCCTGTTTCTCCATCAAATCTTCTTCTTCCTGGATAACGGCAAGGGTGTGGGTTTCATTGATGAGGAGGTCGACTTTTTCTTGTTCGCGGATGATTTTTCTGAGGTAGTCGATCAGGCGGAAGCGGATCATTCTGCTGACATAGGCATTAAAATCCCCTTTCGTTTCGTCATACCCATTACAGGCAAGGAACAGTGCCATGATGCCTTCCTGGAGGAACTCGTCATGCGGATCCCGGATCTTCATCCGATGGATATGGTAATGAATCATGTTCTTGTACTGATCGAGAATCAACTGAAAATCGGTATTGCGAATATCCTTCATTATCATCCACTCCTCTTGATTTTTGGGCAGAACAGCTTACGAACACCGACCCTCCTTGACATTTTTTAGGACTTTTCGTTCATCCATCGCCATTCTGTCTTATAATCGTAGTTTTTGCAAGAAAAGGGGGGATTTACCACTTTCGACATCTTGAAGCGGATAGCCCCCATTTTTACAGAAGCTTAACTGCAGGATTTGTCGCAAAAACCTGAAGCACAAAGAAAACACGCATTTTCCATTAAGAAACGCGTGTTTTCAAGGATGCATTAATATTTTGTAAAATAAAAAATCGGACTACCCTCCCCCTCCTCTGAATAGGCTGTACAAGAGAGTCAAAAGGAGGCCAAGCATGGGAAATATCCTGCACTATATTTTGTTGGGAGTCAGCTTATCCGCTCCAGTCGGACCAGTGAATGCTGCCCAAATGGAAAAAGGAATCCGCGGCGGATTCCTGCAAAGCTTATCCGTCGGCTTCGGGGCCATGCTGGCGGATATCCTCTATATGCTGCTCGTATATCTTGGGTTTTATCATGTCATCATGATCCCGATCGTCCAGTCTTTTTTATATTTTTTCGGGAGCTTCGTCTTCCTTTATCTTGGCATGGAAAGCGTTCTGAAGACGCGGACATTGACACGCGCCGGCATGACGACGGTTGCCCCGCTGCAGGGTCTTCGCTACGGATTCTTCCTTGCGCTCGTCAATCCGATCAGCATCATGTTCTGGGTGGGTGTCTATGGGTCCGTCCTTGCCAAAATCGTCGAGCAAGGCGAGGCTGACCACCTGCTGCTTTACACGACGAGCATCTTTATCGGTGTCTTTTTATGGGATAATGTCATCGCCCTTTTATCAAGCAGCCTGCGCCGTTTCCTGAGTGATCGGCTCCTGCGGCTGATCACTTTCGTTTCCGGGCTCTCCCTGCTCGGCTTTGGTATTTATTTCGGCTATTTAGGCGTGCTGCGTGTTTTCTGATTTCTTGCGCTTCACCCAAATGCCGATAAGCAGGATCAGCACGGCAAAGCCGCCGCTTACATAAAGGCCGGGACGCACTTCCGCTTCGACTGCCGTCCCGCTGATGCCTGCAAGCAGCAGGATGGCCCCGATGATTGCAGCCACCTTGCTGCCCAGCTTGAATTTTTCATTTTTCCAGGCAGAAGCCAAAATGAACAGCCAATTGTACAAAAGCAAAAGACCTGCCGCCGTCGTGATGTACTCATATATTTTCCCAGGCAATAATAGCGCCGTGATGATACTGGCAAGGAGCCCCACAGCTGCGAGCAGCAGACTCGCCAAAGGCAGGTCCTTGAATTTCAGCTTTTTGGCAAAAAGCTGCGGCGCATCCTTGTCTTTGGCCAGCATGACGAGCAGATTGGTCACGGCAAACAGCGCCGCACACAATGTAGAGAAGCCGGCGATGATGACGGCTGCATTGAACACATGCGGAAAGAAATCAAGCGGAGTCTGCTTGAGCGCTGTCACGAATGGGCTTTCATTCATTTTGAAATCATGTGTCTTCACCAGGCTGATGGCCAGCAGCAAGGAAAGGACATAAAGAATGGCAAGTCCGATCAGCATGATTGTCCCCGCCTTGGCAGCCTCTTCCTTCTTCTTCAGCTGCATCGCCATCATCCCGATGACCTCGATACCGCCAAAAGCATAAAACGCATAGATAAGCGAAGCCCATAATCCCTTGAATCCATCGTGAAGGAAAGATTCCTGGAAGGGCTTATATGTCGATTCAGTCGAAATGACATCAAATAAGACAAGGGCAGCCAACACTATGAACATGGTGATTGCAGCCGTTTTGACGATCGCGAATACATTCTCCATCTTATTGAATCCCTTCGCCCCGGTCAGGACGACGATGATGGCCAATGCGGCATAGATTGCCGAAAACACCCATAAGGGCACCTTTTCGAACCAGAACTGGCTCAAAAGCGAAATCGCAGTCAGCTGGCTTCCCATGATCAAAATATTGGAACACCAATAGCTCCAGCCGCAGCTGAATGCGGCCCAGCCGCCGAATGCCTTGCCTGCATAATAACAGAATGATCCTTCCTGCGGATCACTCGCTGTCATCTTCGCCAATGATAGGAAGACAATCAGCGTACCAATGGCGGCAGCAACAAAGGAAATGACAATGGAAGCCCCAGTCAGATGGATTCCGATCACGGAACCGAGGAAATATCCCGTCCCGATCGTGCAGCCGATGCCGATGAGCGAAAGCTGCCACCACTTCATATTCCCGGTATTCGATGTCTTGCCTTGCCCTTTATTACCTGGATGCTTTTTCAATCCGTTCCCTCCTCGTCCTGTTAGTATGAGGAGTAACGTTGGAATTATGTAAGACAGGCATGGTATGATGATACCATTGACTTATGCAAAAGGAGCGTCACCATGCCATCCAAAGGAAAAAAGACTTTCTTCTACACCATGCTCGTGCTGCTTGCAGTGATGATGATCGGTACGATTTATATCGTATTTACCGGCTATAAAGAAATGCTTGGATTTTAAAAGCTGTTCCCTTAAGGAACAGCTTTTTTCCCTTTATATGGAACCTTTTAAAATAATCCCCTTCCCTTTGTAAAGGTTTTGTAAATCCTTTCATTTTAACCTTTACACCGACTTAACAATTAGACATAATAGTCCTGTTTGCGACAGATTATAACCTTAGGGGTGAAAACTTGGATATAAATATACAGGAACTGATTTTCTCCTTTATCGGGGGATTGGGTATTTTCCTTTTTGGTATCAAATCGATGGGGGACGGTCTCCAGAAGTCGGCCGGAGATAAATTGCGTGACATTCTGGATAAGCTCACGACCAACCCATTGATGGGTGTCCTTGCCGGGATGCTCGTCACCATCCTGATTCAGAGCAGCTCTGGTACGACGGTCATCACCGTCAGCTTGGTAAGTGCCGGATTCATGACATTGCGCCAGGCAATCGGCGTCATCATGGGGGCCAATATCGGAACGACAGTCACTGCTTTCATCATCGGATTGGATGTCGGTGCCTATGCACTGCCGATCCTCGCTGTCGGCGCCATGATGCTATTCTTCTTTAAAAACAAAAAAATCAACAACGTCGGCCAAATCTTCTTCGGCTTCGGTGCACTGTTCTACGGCCTTGAACTGATGAGCGGTGCGATGAAACCGCTCCGCAGCCTGGAATCCTTCCATGATCTTACGGTTCAGCTAAGCGACAATCCTATCCTGGCTGTCGTAGCCGGGACGCTATTCACGGTCGTCGTACAAAGCTCCAGTGCAACAATCGGCATTCTGCAAGGTCTTTATACCGAGGGCCTTGTCGATCTGCAGGCAGCTTTGCCAATCCTATTCGGGGATAATATCGGAACGACGATCACTGCCATTCTTGCTTCCATCGGTGCTTCGATTGCAGCGAGACGAGCAGCGGCAACCCATGTATTATTCAACCTCATCGGGACAGTGATCTTTTTGATCCTGCTTATCCCATATACCGCCCTGGTCAGCTGGATGCAGACAGCATGGGATTTGAATCCAAGCATGACCATTGCATTCGCGCATGGAACATTCAATATTACGAACACATTGATTCAGCTTCCGTTCGTCGCGTTACTTGCCTGGATCGTCACTAAATTGATCCCGGGTGAAGAAAAAATGGCTGACTTCCATGCCAAAACATTGGATCCGGCTGTCATTCAGCAGTCACCTTTCGTTGCTTTGGGCAATGCCAAGCAGGAAGTTGTCCGCATGGGAGATATCGCTGTACAAGGATTGGAAGAAACAAGCCAGTACTTGCAGACCAAGCAAGTGAAACATGCCGACACTGCCTATCAGATCGAGGAAGCCATCAATAACTTCGACCGCAAAATCACGGACTATCTCGTCCAGATTTCTGCCGAGTCCCTTTCGCCACAGGAATCAGAAGAACACAGCGCCTTGATTGATGCGGTCAGCGATATCGAGCGAATCGGCGACCACTTCGAGAATATCGTCGAACTCGTCGAATATCAGCAGACGAACAAAGTCAAAATCTCCACTTCCGCAATGGAAGATCTGACAAACATGTTCCTGCTTACAACGGATACCGTGAGGGATGCCATGCTCTCCTTACAGAACAATGATAAAGAGCAGGCAAAAGTCGTGGTGGAACAAGAAAATAAAATCGACACACTTGAGCGCAAGCTCCGCAAGCAGCATATCCAGCGCTTGACGGAAGGCTCCTGCAGCGGCCAGTCCGGCATTGTCTTTGTAGACATCATCAGCAACCTGGAGCGAATCGGGGATCACGCCGTTAACATCGCAGAAGCTGTGCTTGGGGAATCGAAGCATATGCATGTATTAAATTAACTAATAAGAGCTCCTGGCTGTTTTGCCAGGAGCTCTGTTCATTCTCAAAAAGTATTAACCTTTGTATTCAAAAGTGTGCGTTTTTTATATCCCAATCAACTACCAAGGACAGTTTTTACATGGTTTTTCTTCCTACAACTCATTACAATCCAATAAATAAACCCAACCGCAAAGTAAAACTAAGTTATATCGATTTTCTCTTCTAGTTAATTGTTGCATCCACGCCGCCTTAAGAATATACATGGTTAATTTATTCTTCGTGACCATGCTCAAATTTTGTGTTAACGAAGACTTCTTATACATTTCTTTCATAGCTACTGAATACCACTGAAACTTAGATTAATACAACGAAAGAAACCTCTTCTTTTTAAAACACCTTAAAAGAAGAGGTCTTAATTACTGATTCAAGAAGGTTTGCGCTTCCTGAGCATTCTGTTCCAAACCGCCAACATTGAACTCCAACACAGCCCCGACATCGTAGCGGGCATCATGGTAAGTATCATCCATCGGAATGCGCATCGTCTCAATGTTTCCGGTTTTCCCACGCAGGACATCTGTACCCATCGACAATAATAGGCCATTGCGGACATTCGTGCTGACATAGCCATTGGCAATTCCAATCATTTTCGGCAGTTTAGCAACTGTCGTCACACTGGCCACTTCTTCTTTCAACTTACCAAGGACTTCCTGCTGACGCTGAACACGGCCATAGTCACCATTTGCGTCGTGGCGGAATCGACTATAAGCCAATAACTCTTTGCCGTGAAGTTTTTGCGTACCCTCCGTCAGCTGCACTCCCAAGGCTTTTTGATCCGTTGTCATTTCAGGGGTTACGGTAACTTCAATACCATCGGGTGCCACTGCATCGACAAGCTTCTCGAAGCCTTTAAAATCAATCTCAGCATAGTAATTAATATCGATACCGAAGTTTTCGGTGATTGTTTTCCGCATCAGTTCCGGTCCGCCGATTGAATAGGCAGCATTGATTTTATTATAGCCATATCCCGGAATATTCACATACGTGTCACGCATGATCGATACTAGCTTTGGCTGTTTCGTATCCGAGCTGTAGTTGGCGATCATGATTGTGTCCGCTCGTGCACTATCTTCCCCGCGGGAATCACTGCCGAGGACGAGCACATTCACATTATCGACATTCTCATCCGACCCATTGAATTCCACATCATCACTAAGATTGTTATCTGTATTCGCAGCAAGCGAAGCAGAAATATATTCATACGCAGCATAACCTCCAATTGCTAAGAAAGCGATCAGGAATACCATTATAAACACTCTGAATTTGCGAACTTTCTTTTTCTTACGTGTTTGACGTTGTAATGTCACGTTGATCCGCCTTTCTAAAAAATACCTACTAAAGATAATAGCATGAAATGCCCAGACGGAATATAGTTTTTATATTTTTTGCAAGGAATATCCAGTATAAATAATCCATTTCCTTTACATGGGCTGTTACTATCCGTTTCAACTCAAAACTGAACACCCCATCTAGTTAATATATCAATAAATTTCTGTATAGTTTTTGTCTATTTTTGTCATCCATATAAACACCGGAATTGCAGCAATGTACTCCTATACTTTTAGTAGATCTTAACAATAAGGGAGGAAGGTATCATACGATGAAACCGGAGACACGCCAACCTGTATTTGTTGGCGACAAAAGGAATTGAATATATTCCGAGATTAGTTACACATGATAAAAATATGTTTAGTTATTTCAGGCATGGACGGCATCAGTAAAAGTTGGCTCCTGGCTAAAATGAACGTATCAGATGTCTTTTTCTGGATGGCATTGCTTATCCGCAAACGCCTGCAAGTTTTATCGAATACGTCCATAGCCTTTTACACTCCTTCCATCAAGATACAACCTTAGATTTGTTGCTTCATATCCCAGCAGGAGAAAGACTGCTTTATCGATCATTTTGATGAGCTTGTCGAAATTACAGATTAGTTCATGCACTTTTTTATACCACAGCTTGCTGCTAAAGGAATTGGTATAGCAATCGCTGTACGGAAACCGCTCCCTGTTTCGGGACACATGATATTTGTAGCTAGACCTTTACCGGCATCAAGTCCAAAAAATCTCGTTCCTCAAGTAATTCGTTGGGATACTAAAGTCTCCTGTCCAGGAAGAACCTGTAACGGAATCCCTTCTTCTTGCAGCACCTCAATCAAATTATCTATACTAGCATAGATGTTCTGACGGGGAATTATAAGAATACTTAGTCTTATCATGTGGAGAAGCTACAATCGTATCTATCCCCTCAAATACAGCCTCCTCCGTCATCTTCAAACTTTCCTCCAACGTACTCGGACCATCATCCAGACTATGCAAGATATGGCAGTGAACATCTATCATCAGGAATCCCCCATTCCAGTACTGTCCTTATTGAAATGGTAGCATGAGACATAGAGGAAAATGTCTCACGCTTGTCTCATATTCAGATAAACAAAAAGGATGCCTCCATTTGAGACATCCTAATCTATTTTTATTCACCTAGCATATCGTGAACTTTATCTCTTTCCTCTTGATCAATTTCATAGTAATAAACACCATCAATTGTAGTGCCCGTCCCTTGCATTTGGTAATTCTCAGTATTCTTTCTTACATTACGGTAGTTTTGGAATAAATCTGTCATAGTACTGAAATCAATGTTTGTCTGTACGTTATTACCTAGAACATCTAGCAAGTCGTCAATCTTATTCACTGATTTGATACTAGCACCTTTATCGACTACTGCTTGAATTACTTGACGCTGACGTGCATTACGACCAAAGTCACCGTTAGGATCTTCTTTTCTCATACGAACATAAGCCATGGCTTTGTTGCCATCCATAGAAGTTTCGCCTTGTGTGAAGCTATACCCATTTTGTGTGAATTCGAGTTGACTATTAACTGTAATACCACCTACAGCATCCACTAAATCGGAAAGCCCCTCCATATTCATCTCTACAAAGTAATCAAGATCGATATCTAAGAAGTTCTCAACAGTATTGATTGACATATCCACTCCGCCCCGGGCGTAAGCATGGTTAATCTTCTCCGTTGTTCCATTTCCCACAATTTCCGCACGTGTATCTCGGGGAATACTGACAATCTTCATAGAATCATTATCGGGATCCAAAGACATTACCATTAAAGCATCCGAACGCCCAGCGTCGCCTTCACGTTCATCTACACCCAAAAGAAGAACGTTTAACTTTTCGTTGTTCTCCACTTTTTTCTGTACTTCTTTCTGATCAATAGCATTTGTTGACTTTTGAATATTACTTACTGTACTTCGAGCATTATTAATTGTAAGGAAAGCAAAAACACCGACCACTAAGATTAAAATTACTATAAGAGACAATAGAACTCTTAACCAAATACGCTTTTTTTTATTTTTACCTTTTCTAGATGGCAATGATTACACCTCATATCCCCTAACCATAGTGGCTAATTTATTTTCTCTGCTTTTTTAATATAGTAGGAAACATACCAATCTGCAAATTTTTGTAAGCCCTCTTTTAGTGATGTTTCTGGTTTAAAACCTATTGCTTTATGAAGTTTGTCAGTAGAAGCATATGTTGCAGGTACATCACCTTTTTTGAAAGGCTCAAACTCTTTAATAAATTCAATTTTTTCCCCTAAAGAATTGGATAAACATTCTTCAAGGGTTTGAATAAATTCCATTAATCTAACAGGCTGGTTATTACCTATATTATATACATTGTAAAGTTTCTCTTTGTCATAGTGATGAAGTAATCCAACGATGCCCTTCACTATATCGTCGATATAAGTAAAATCACGATACAGATCATTTTCAAAATCTCCGTTGTTGAAAATTTTTATCGGCTGTTTCTCAAAGTATTGATTAGTAAATCCAAAGTATGCCATATCAGGTCTGCCTAGTGGACCGTAAACTGTAAAGAATCTTAATCCAGTGGTTGGAATGTTGTATAGATGACTGTAAGTATGAGCCATGAGTTCATTTGATTTTTTTGTTGCTGCATAAAGAGAAACTGGGTGATCTACAAAATCAGTTTCCGCAAAAGGAACTTTCTCATTAGCTCCATAGACAGAACTTGATGACGCATATATTAAGTGTTCTACAGGATAGTGTCGACAGGCCTCCAATATATTATGGAAGCCTATCATATTGCTCTTTAAATAAGCATCTGGATTCTCAATAGAATACCGAACACCAGCTTGTGCTGCTAGGTTTATGACAATGTTTGGTCGTTGATTTTCAAATAAGTTTAAAATCCCCACCTTGTCAGCAATATCTACTTTGTATAATGAGAACTTATTATAGTTTGAGAGATCTTCGATTCGGGAGTACTTTAAGTTTATATCATAATAATCATTCAGATTATCAACACCTACAACATTGCATCCTTGTTCTAATAGGTTCTTAGAAAGATAATAGCCAACAAAACCCGCTGCTCCTGTTATAAGATAGATATCGTCATGATTCAACTGCTTGGAGTCCATGTTGATTGACCTCCCTTAATGCTAGTCTTGCAGCTGACTTACGACCCACTGAATGATATTCAACCTGTGCTTCCAGCATTTCATTAATATTATAAATGTTGCGTCCATCGTATACCAACGAAGTTTGCATTAGGCTTTTATACATATCAGGAGTAATTGCTTTGATTTCATTCCATTCAGTAAAGATAAAACATACATTTGCGTTTTGAAGAGCTTCCTCGATATTTTTTACATACTTAATGTTGCCGTTTAGGTTATTTCCTTCTGGATAGATTTTCGCGAAATTATCAGTTCCCACAGGATCAAATGCATAGATATCTGCCCCTCGTTCCAATAATAAAGGTATATTTTCAAGAGAGGCAGCTTCCCTCAAGTCGTCGGTTCCGGGTTTAAAAGTTAATCCCAGTACTGCAACCTTTAAGCCATCAAACGTAATCAATCGACGGCTTGCTTTTTTGTACAGCATTGTCTTTTGCTCTTTATTTACATCAATCGCGGCTTGTACCGTTTTCAATTCATATCCATTTTGTTTAGCAAGATAATCTAATGCTTTTGTATCCTTAGGGAAACACGATCCACCAAAACCAATGCCTGCGTTTAGAAATTTGCTACCAATACGGTTGTCAAAACTCATGCCTTTCGCTACATCCTCTACATCTGCTCCTACTAATTCACATAAATTAGCAATATCATTCATATAGGATATCTTTAGAGCTAGGAAGTCATTGGATGCATATTTAATCATTTCTGCTGATCTTCTATTTACTGAAACAATCGGTAAATTAAATGGTTCATAAATTTCATGCAGTAGATTTTCAGCCCATAAACTTTCAGTTCCAATTATTATCCTTTCTGCATGTAAAGTATCATAAACAGCCGAGCCCTGTGCCAAAAACTCAGGGTTTGAAGCAACCTCAACTCTTACATCGTTGATAAGAAAATCCCTGATAAATTGTTCTACTTTATCATTTGTTCCAACCGGTACAGTTGACTTTACAACGATTAAACAATCTCTTTCTACAGACTCAGCTATTTGTCTTGCCACTTTTGCAATGTATGAAAGGTTTGCAGAACCATCAGGTTGTTCCGGTGTACCTACTCCTATAAAAATCGCATCTGCATTTTTGTAGGCCGTTTGATAATCCGTTGTATAGTTTAATCTTCCACTCGAATTATTCTTCTTCATTAAATTTTCTAAGCCTTCTTCGTAGATTGGTGATATACCTTTTTTCATTAAATCTACTTTTTTTTGATCGATATCAACACAAGTCACAATATGTCCCATCTCTGCAAAACAGACGCCTGCAACTAAACCGACATAACCTGTCCCAGCAACAGCAATATTTTTCATGATCTATTCCCCCGATTTAATTTCATTCTTCAGTATAAATTGTGCCCTTAAATATGTAACTAAATAGATTAAAGACATAGCAATTGAATAACATCCCACAGTCTCAAACGACGTTAAATTTATATTTGCTGCAAGTGTAAATACAATGATTATTAGTATAGTTCTAATTGTGTCTAGTATAAATGCATCTTTTTGCTTCTCAAAAACTTCAAAAATTCTACTTATAGGTAAAAATATAAAACGGAAGAACACTGAGATTACTATCAATCGAGCAAACATTCCTGCATCTAACCAATTTTCACCAAATACAATTTGAAATACTGAAGGTCCTAGAAGTACGACAAGTACTGCCGGAAAGATGCCAATATAAAATAGTTTCTTCAATAATTTATTTGATAACTTTTTCAACTTTTTTGCATTACTTGATCCTAAATGGGCAGCTTCACTATAAAATACATCTCCAACTGACTTTCCTATTAGATTAAATGGTAAGTTGATCATTGTATTTGCTAGAGCATAGTAACCTGTAACACTACTTCCATAAAGAAATGTTAATAGAAATACTGGTGAATAAAGGCTAGCTACATTTAAGAATTGACTAGGTGTAGATATTAATGGGAAATTCCTGTATCTTTTTGCTCCAGCTAATATCAATTTTAAATTAACTTTTCTTCTAGGAGCATCTCTTATTGTCAAATTCTTTATTAGACTAATGATGCCTGCACTTGACTCTATAATTTTCCCAATAATTAAACCAATTTGACCTACTTTTAGTACACCCAAGATAATCTTGACTGTATTTTGCAAGAGACTTTGAGTCAATTTAGTTTGAGCTACAATACTAAATTGCCTAGTTCTATACAGCCATTGAACTAGTATATTGTAAAATCCGATTAAAAACATTCCAACCGGAATAGTCCATTTATAAGGATATAAAACCTCTATCCCTAAGAGTAAATATGTTTCTCTACTAAGAATAAAAGTTAACAAAAGAGTAAAAAATGTCATACCTAGTAAAGTAATTATGCTCAATAAAAACATATTTAAAGCTATATTATCGTTTTTTGAAATTGGAATGGTCATCTCATATCTTAAAGAGCTAAATGTAGCAATAATACCTATTATTGAAGTAAATATAGATAGAGCGCCATAATCTTCAGGAGTATATAACCTTGTAATAACTGGCGATAACAGAAAATTAATAGCTTGTGCAATTACTGTGCTGCCACTTATTAGTAGCACACTTTTTAAAAATGCATTTCTGGTAATCTTTTGCTTTATGTTCATTAGATTCTCCTACACTTATCGACTAATTAAAAAATTATCAGCCTCACTATGTTAGTTTCTTTTTGTTTAAAGTTCTTATTATAAAGTATACGAAAATCATTAACCAAAAGGACTGTTGTTGCCACAGATAGGAAGAAAACATTAAACGCGGCATAGCTACAGAAAATAGTAACAGTAATAGAAGGTACCATTCTGAATTTATTTCAATTTTATCTTGTGGAGTCAATAAAAAGAAAACTATACCTGTTATAATAATTAGAACTGGGATTGTAAGTACAATTCCTCCCTCGACCATCAGTTGAAGAACAATATTATGCGGATATATACCATATGAACTAGTATATGAGCCTATCCCATTACCTAAAAAAATATGGTTCTTAATCATTTCTAATGAATTCAAATATAGATCCTGTCTACCATTTAATAGGCCTAACAGGTGGTAATTGTTAACTAAGTTATACGTCTTCAGAATAGCAGCAATCTCAATTCCCATTAATTGGGACAAAGAATAGAGAAAATACAGTACTTTTGTGATGTTTATTAAAGCTAATACACTTAGCGATAAAAACACTCCAATAAAAGCAAATGAAAGTAGTCTCTTCTTTCCTGAGAATTTATTAGACACTTTCTTGTAAACTAATAATGATAAAAGTACCAATAAAGAGATTACTGTTCCTCTCGATGCTTGTGATAGTAATAAAAAAAGCATGTAGATATTTGTAAGGTACGATAAAAATAAAATTAAACTTATTTTTTCTCCTTTTTTCTCCCTAAAGAAGTATATAATGGCCGCACTTACAGGTACTAGTAAAGCATAAGATGAACCCATGTCTATTCGACCATAGCTATTTGTTATTAGTCCTATGTTTTCTGTCACTGCCATAGGATTAAGTAAAATTAATAACCCACTTAAAGTTAAATATTTGAGAACAGTAGAAGGGTTAAATGGTAATAAAGTTATCATAAAAGCTGTTAATCCATAACCTAAGAATTCTGTGAAATATCTTACAACAATATCATTATCATTAAATAATATCGTTAGAAGAAAGAATCCTATTATAAATAAAAGGAAAAATAGTGATTTTTTATTTATATGGATTAAATGCAGTCCAAAGATTAAAGTAACAGAGTATGAAAATATGATACATATAGCTATTAAAATAGGTATAAATCCATTACTGATTAAATTTAAAGAATCAAATATAATGGAAAGATAATTAGCACATATTATGAATGCTATAGAAATACTATTTAAAAATTTAATTCTCTTCGAAATATTTGATGTTTGATTTTTAATTGATCTTTTATAGTCATTATATGGTAAATATTCTCCGTTTCCAAACACCCTATCCCTGTCTTTAATCATATTTGCACCTTTTCTAATTTTTATTGGTTAGGTTTCGTTTACTACTTTTGTATTCCACATAATCTTTTAGTAATAAAGAAAATCCACTTAAAGGACGTTTACTCCTGAATAAACTAACTAGACATTTATTATATTTTTTTGCCTTCAAGTATCTTTTTGAGATATCTAGCTGATGAGCAAAATAGATTTGTTTTTGTTGACCTCTTTCAAAACTCTTAATAATTGGTTTCATCTTTGATATGTAATAATTTCTATATTCTACACCTTTATAAACATTTTCTGGAGAGTTTCTTCTAAGAATATACCTAACCATGCATATTTCCTTAACCACTGCTACTTTATACTTATTGAATAGTCTCACACAGAATTCTTGATCTTGATTTCGCTTAAAAGTGGCATCAAATCCATTGATTTCATCCCATGCAGACCTTCGAATAAGTAAAACACTTGAAAGAACAGAAATCTTCATTGCAAGTAAGCTAAAACATAAATCACCGGATTCAGTAGCTAATGTTTCTCTGATTCTGCCACTTGGAAAGATATTTTTGTAGGATGTATAGCAAGCACCGTATTCTTCACCTTTGCCCTTCAGTGCTTCTAATTGCAAGCGTATCTTAAACGGTAGATAAACATCATCATCATCTAATAGTGCAATATATTTACCTTTAGAACTTTTTACTCCTGTATTTCTTGCAGCTGAACCATTAATATTAACTTTATGTTTTATATACGTTACATTATATTTTTCAATTAAATCAGCTATAGTTTCTTCGGTTTTCTTTTGTTCTGAACTACCTAAACCATTATCATCCACGACTATAATTTCTATATTTGTATAATCCTGCTTTAATGCGCTCTCAAGCGCGCGCCGAATAGTTTTTGAACCATTGTAGGTTGGCACTATGATCGATACTAAATCCATATAATTATCCCTCATTTAAAACCTTAATATAAAAATCCATTAAATAACTAGATACATTCTTTATGTCATAACCATTTTCTTGAACTTTCTTAAATTGAAGATTACGATTAATTTTTTTATCACTGACATCGACTATTTGTCTAATCCATTCTACAGACGGTTGGTTCAAAGATAACTTTTTAACATTATCAGTCATTAAAGCTTCATTTGGGATATTATCTGAAACTATACAAGGCAATCCAGTAGCTTGCGCTTCAACTAAAGCTATTCCTAACCCTTCAAAGATTGATGGAAATACAAAACAGTCCATAGCTTGCATATACTCATTAACGTTGCTTACAGAACCAGTAAGTATTAAATGTTCTTCTATGCCCAAATAACGAGATGTGCTTTTTATTTCCTCTTTTAACTCTCCTGTTCCAACTAGGATCAAAATTGCATTATTATTTACCTTTAAATATTCTTTGAATAATTCAAGTAAAAATTTATGATTTTTTGGAAATGTAAAACTACCTACATGACCTATTACAAAGTTATTGTAAACGCCTATATTTGCTCTAAGATTGTTTCTTATGTTTTCATCATACTTATATGATGATAGGTCAATTGCATTCTTTAATATCTGATATCTTTTACTTTGTATTATTTTTCTGCCAAATAACCACCTTCCTGCCTCATCAGAGCAAGCAAAATAGTAATTTGCTACATATCTTAAACGAAATTGCAATATACCTTTTATTAGCCTTTCACTCATATTTCCACGCGATGCCGTACTGTGACTATGAGCGATGGTATAGATACCTCTTTTTCTAGCAATATTTAAATAAATAGAAGCTGTTGTTCTTAGATGACCATGAATAATTGAGTATTCCTTGTTAGATAAGAACTCCTTCCATTGTTTTTTATAGTTAAAATGGTTCTTTACATTATAACGAGAAATGGAATATATTTTTCCGCCTAACCCTCTTATTTCACTGGAATAATCACATTCATCCTTAGTATGAATCAAAAAATCAAACTGTATTTTCGAACGGTCAATATTGCGGTAAATATTCATTATTAGAGTTTCCGTACCGCCTCTATCTAATCTACCAAGTACATGTAAGACTCTTATAGGTCTGTCCATTAGTTTATCCCTTACCCATTCTCTTAATTTTCCTTAAAGTAAAGTATAGTTTTCTTAAAACAATATCATAGATACCCATTTTTCTTTCTAAGAAGGTAATATCATCTATAGAAATAAATTTTCTTCTGTGCTTAACAATAAAGGATTCCAAATGGTTAAAATCTGAATTAGTCATCTCATTTGGATGGTAGCAAAAAGTTACTAGTTTTAGAGGTAATAATCTAGCTTTACCTGATTGCTGAGGAATAAAGTAAAAATCATTGTATTTGTAACAATTATTAGCAATCGTATCGCTAATCATCCTAATATTACTCTCTAAAGTTAATGCCTTAAGAGTGTTATCATCAAATGTATGAGAAGGAGCAAAGAACATCCTACTAATAATGTCCTTTTCTTTAAATATCTTCATCCCTTTTGAAATCTTTATTTGTTGATCTTCTAAAGAAAGACCTGCAAATTCAGAGCGATGATTTACTGGATTTATTCCACCCGAATTAGATGCATATACATGGTTATAACCATGTAATGCTATTTCCCATCCTTTTTCTTGCCAGCCTTTCGCTTTTAACCAGAAATTATCATCTCTTACGTACTTTGTAGTAAATGTCTCATCTTCATTATTTGGAATAACACCGACTATTGGTTTTATTTCATATTTATCTAGGAGAGCTTCTATTTTATTCCATTTATGTACATCCATGTATTCTGAAGCATCATCTAATCTGATAATAAAAGTCATTTATTAATCTCCCTCTAGACCGTAGTCTAATGCCATACTTTTTCTTTACTATCGATAAAAAATATTTTTCTCTTATGAAAACCCAATATATTTAGTACTTCTACTATCCCAATTAACTGGGCATTATTCTTCATGCTCGATCTTATATATGCCGCATTACTCGCACCCGTGGTTACAAGTAACTTCTTATATTTTTTGTCATAATAATTTATCACATAGCCTAATAGTTGATGATTTAACCCTTTGCCTCTAGTAGTCGGATCTATTATTACGTAAGCACCATAAACGGTATCTTTATCTAACTTAATCTCTTTGTTAGATGACAAGGTTCTACCGCTAGTATTCTTCAGCAAAAATTCATTTTTAAAAGCCCACATTGCGCCTAAAGTGTTTTTACAATCATCTTTTATCAAGAAACATTCATAGTCTCTACTTAACCAATCCTTAATTATTGAAACGCTAATAGAATTTCTATTCATCCTCTTATAAAAATCATATATATCTTGTATATCACTTGATACAGCAACAGAATACTTATCGTTATGATTAAGAGTTTGGGTTTTTCTAATATCAAAGCTAAGAATTAATCCTAGATGCTTTTTATAAAGTGCTGATGAAATTAACCTCGGTTTCTTTATTGCTAATGTAGAATAGTATTTAAGATTAGCTAATAATTTATTCATGAGTTTTCCTTTTCAATATAGTATTTATAATCTTATATAGAAATGGTTTTAAGTCTGCTTTATTATATATCAAATATACATCTGAGTTTAGGCATTGCGATATCCACTTTAAAATTTTAACTTTCTTTCTTATATTTCTGTAGTCGGCTAATTCATTGATAAAGGTAATGTCAGATAACTTAACGTGATTATCTATTTTATATCCCTCAATCTTTTTTTTACACCATAAAGCTGGAAGATTACAGCCACTTTTGGTGAATGCATAGCCATATGCACCATTTCTAAAATTGCATTCAATAAAATACAATTCATCATTTTTTAAGACAAATTCTATATCAAAAATACCTTCAAACTTAATTTCTTCTACTAGTTTTTTTATTGCTCCAATATCTAGTTTTGAGTAGTTTGAAGTTACCTTACCATAAGTTGTACTACCTGGAGCTGTAGTTGAATCTCTAAATTTTTCTACAACACCCGCCACTATTACTTCCTTTCCTTTATTAACTGATATTCCTTGAACGCCTATTTCATAATCTTTTGCAATATACTCTTGTATTAAAATATCTTTGTAATTTTTACTTACTATATTAATATCTCTTTTTAAATTCTTACTATTGTCTTCACTAATAATAATATCTTCTTTATTTCCTCCTATACTTTTAACAGGCTTAATTATGTAAGGAAAATTTATTTGTTCTAGAGCTATATTTAGTTCACTGTTTGACATAGTCTCTAAATTAATGGTTACACTTTTAGGAACTCTAAGTCCTTTTTCAGCTGCAATATCACTCATTAACATCTTATTCATATAATGCGTAATTGCATTCTTTGTCATATTTATATTGGGGAAAATATACTGATCTTTTAATAAATCCAAGTTACTATCTAACAAACTAGTTGTATTGTCATCAGAAGGAATAATAATTGGAGTGTACTTTTCTTGTCCAAATTCTTTTTTTAAGATATGTAAAAATTCTTCGAATTTACCAACACTCCAATAATCCTTTAGATACTTACTTTTGCTCACAAAATTAGATTCACTTTGATATGAAATAAAATAAACACTACATCCTATTTCACCTAAACTCCTTATAATACCTAACCCATTATGATGATTTCCGCCTATTACAATAATTTTATTTGGAATATCGTGTGGCTTGTACATATTAAATCCCCTTATTGGATATCACTTATACTTTCCTTAACTCTTCCCAATAACTTTCGACTACTATTTTTCGATCGAATTCTCTCACAACTTTTGCTCGTCCATTTAACCCCATTTTCATTTTGTCTTCGTGTGGCAATTGAATGAATTTTTCTATGCTCCTAATTAGATCATCGCTATTATTCATTTCAACTAAGTAACCATTAATACCATTGTCAACGATTTCTTTACACCCAGATCGATTAGTAGTTATTATTGGCCTACCAGTAGCAGCACTTTCTAATAGAACATTAGACATACCTTCTGGATAATAGGATGGATGAACGGTACAATGCGTAGTACTTATAAATTTACGCACGTCATCCTGCATACCGTGATATTTTATATATCCTTCATTCTCGTATTCCATTAATTTATCTTCATAACGTTCTTCGCAGAATCCAAGTACATGAAATCTTGTTTGAGGATATTTATTTTTTATATATTTAGCAGCATCTAAATAATTGTCTATACCTTTTTCTTTCATTATTCGCGATATGTAAACGAACTCAATAATGTCTGAATTAGGATAGTCAGTCAACAAAAATTTATGAATATTAACTCCTGATCCTGGTATTACTTTTTGTTTTTGTGATAATATTTTATTATTTTCAAGAAAAAGCTTGTTTTCTTCATTTTGTATGAAGATACATTTTGCTTTTTTATATGCAATTTTATACATACTAATTAGTACTTTTTGCATTATACCTCTGTTTTCAACTGCACTTCCTAGTCCCGTTACATTTGGGAAAAATGGTATGTTAAGTAGGTTACAAACTATACCTCCATAAATATTTGGCTTAACTGTATAAGAAAGTACAGCATCCGGCTTAATTTTTTTTATCTCCCGGAAATAACTTATTATTAATTTCAAATCAGTCAAAGGATTCTTCCCTCGTCTATCAAGTGGCAGATCTATAAATTCACAACCCATTTGTTTCAAGAGCTCCACTTTTTCACCGTAGGGTAATATAAGATAAACTTTAATATTCTCACTAAGTAGTTTTTCAATTATTTCTTTTCTAAAATTATAAGTATATGCATGATGATTTGATAGTATTACTACCTTTTTCATTTATGTTCCTCCGATAATTCAATTGTTTGTTTTAAATCTATCATTTTAATTTTTTTAAACAATTCATTATCTTTTTCGTATTCATATATTAAGTTACCAAATAACTTATTGAGTGTTTTTATTTTAAAAATTTTTAATAAAACTTTCGGAACTCTTACAAGACAGGTATATTTGTTATTAGCCTTTCTAATACTAGCAACTAATTCACTTGTATTAATGTAATCATTGTTTTGCGGTAGTATAATGCCATAGATCCCACTATCTATTACCTTTTTTATCCACATAGACAAATTATCTATATATATCATGCTTCTTCTATTGTCTATTTTCGGGAAAAACAATGTATAATTTGCCAACCTTGATAATCTTGTATAATTTCCTTTACAGTTTCTTCCGTATACCATTGGAGGTCGGAGGATAGTAATTCTAAATGTGCTAGTTTCAAGCTTAGTTAATAGCTCTTCGGCTTGAAGCTTTGATATACCGTAATTTGTTTTTGGTTTCGGTATTGTTTCACGATTAATGGTTCCCTCTTCAATACCGTAAACACTCATAGAGCTTATAAAAATAAAATGTCTTACTCCATCACTTTTTGATTTAGAAGCAATAGACTGAACTAAATCCCTATTAATAGTGTAGTAATGCTTTTTATTTTCTTCTGTTTCTCTAACATGTGCTAATCCAGCAGTATGTAATATTACATCATATGGACTAAAGTCAAATATTTTCCAATTATTATTTCTTACACTTAAGAAATCTATTGAATAATTACCACCACTCTCTTTTATGTATTCATCAAATTTGGTACCTATATAACTACTCTTACCTATAATTAGTATTTTTTTCATTTTTCCACTTTCTTCATATGGACCTGTTGTTTGTTGTCTTGTTTTTCATAAGAACCTTCCACAATACCACTACCTTTAAAAATAGACGTTAAAGTTTTAATTATACAAAGACAATCAAAAGAAAAGCTCATTTTTTCTACATATTCTCCATCCAAAACCGCCTTAACTTTTATAGGCAACTCATCACGACCATTAATTTGTGCCCATCCCGTTAAACCAGGATAAATATCATTAGCACCATGTTTATCTCTTTCATTTATTAAATCCTTTTGATTCCACAATGCAGGTCTAGGACCCACTATACTCATTTCACCTTTAATAATATTAAATAATTGTGGCAGTTCATCCAGACTAGATTTCCTAAGAAATTTCCCTACACGAGTTATAAAATAATAAGGATCCTCTAACATATGGGTTGGCATATCTTTTGGAGTGTCGACACGCATAGTACGAAATTTATAAATATAAAATGTCTTCTTACCTATGCCTACACGCTTTTGTTTGAACAATACTGGTCCCTTTGAGTCAATTTTTATAATAAGAGCTATCAATAATATTATGGGCCATAACAATAATAGACTGAGTAACGCAGCGGTAAAATCTATAAATTTCTTCAAATAGACGTACATTTTCTCCTCCTAATTCACAAGGCTTTTTTCTTTTTTTATTCCTTGATCATTTGCAATGTTAAGTACGATTTCTCTTATTTGAGAGTTTTGCAAGACATCAAGATTATTAAGTAAATGATCTATTACCATAACATCATACTCTCTTGATTTTCCAACTAATATTTTAGGGAAAATCATATCATCTTGAACTTCGTCTTTATCGAGTAACTCTTCATACATCTTCTCACCGGGACGTATTCCAGAAAATTTTATACCTATTTCATTCTCATTAAATCCTGAAAGTCTAATAAGATTTTTAGCTAAATCAACAATCCGCACAGGTTCTCCCATATCCAGAACAAAGATTTCTCCTCCAGAAGCCAGTGTTCCTGCTTGTAACACTAATCTAGAAGCTTCTGGTATAGTCATAAAGTATCTAGTCATTTCTGGATGAGTCACTGTTAACGGCCCACCATCCTTAATTTGTTTCTTAAACAGAGGGATAACACTTCCACGACTTCCAAGGACGTTTCCAAAGCGAACTGCAACAAATTTTGTATTACTGTGTATATCTAAGTCTTGGATAACCATTTCTGCTATACGTTTAGTCGATCCCATTACATTTGTCGGATTTACCGCCTTGTCTGTCGAAACGAGTACAAAAGTAGTCACATTAGCTAAATCTGCAGCCTCCGCCACATTTCTTGTTCCTATTACATTGTTCTTTACTGCTTCTTTAGGATTATATTCCATCAAGGGTACGTGTTTATGTGCAGCGGCATGATAAACAACATCAGGTTGATAATCATCCATAACTTGTTGAATTCTCAATCTGTCCTGTACATCAGCAATAACTGGAATAATGTCAATGTCCTCACCAACTGTATTTCTCAGTTCCATGTCAATAGCGTATATAGAGTTCTCTCCATGCCCCAGCAATAGCAATTGTTTTGGTTTAAACTTAGTTACTTGCCGACAGATTTCAGAACCAATAGAACCTCCTGCTCCAGTGACTAGTACAACCTTATTGGTAATTTTTTCAGAGATACTTTGGATATCTAATTCCACTGGATCCCGTCCAAGCAGATCTTCAACTTGTACATCCCTAAACTGCTGAACAGACACTTTTCCTGTAATGATATCTTCTAACATCGGGACAATCTTTGTTGTTGCGCTAGTTTTACTGCATTGTTGATAGATAGTTTGCATTCTATGCTTGTTTAGTGATGGAATAGCCAAGATGATGTGCTTGATTCTATATCTTTCTACTATTTCAGGAATGTCATTTGTTGAACCAACTACTGGTGTTCCATATATATCAAGCTTATGTTTATTCAAATCATCGTCTACAAATGCAATTGGCTGTAATTCATGGTCATGATTTTTAAGCAAATGACGTACTAGCATCGTACCAGCAGCACCTGCTCCGACTATCAACGTATTTTCTTTTACAATACTTGACTTAACTAACCTGTCTCTTGACAGCCTCCAGGAAAAACGGCTACCTCCTATCAGACAGATATGTAATAACCATGTTAGAAACAAAACGCGAACATAGATATTCCCCATAAAAACAGACTGTACAATGGCTGCAGAAATAATCGAAAAACTAACGACTTTAACAATAGCAATAACTTCCCCTATACTCGCATAAGACCAAACCTTATGATACAGACGGTAAATAAAAGAAAAAATATGATGTGTTATAAGTAATGTTATCGAACTGATTAACAGCATTTTAGATGTAAAGATACCGAAATAAGGGTTTAAAAAATAATATCCAACATAAACAGAAAATAATACAATAAGTGAATCCATACCGACTAACAAAGCTAGTCTTTTAGAATAACTCAAGAGATCGTCCCCTTTTTACTTTCTTCATTTTGAATTCTCTTATCTATGGCTTCATTTACAAGTTTTTTTATGAATAAGAGTTTATGAAGAGGCGCATCCTGCTTGATATAGCGCATTGTCTTTTTAATTGATTTAGGCAAAGTATCAAATTGATTGATAGGAAACCCACCTTTAACATGTTTAACCGAAGATACCAAATAACTTTTTCTTTGTTTTTATACGTTCTGGAATTTCACCTACAATGTTTCTTCCTTCGATAAGATCAGCGGCATTTTCTATCATTTGATTGACAAATACAGGACCATATTCATTCTCTAGAAGACCATATGCTTCTCGTAAGACAAATGACCTAGTACTTATGTTGTGGGCGTCAGACGCTACAAAATGACAAAGATTACTGTCAATCAGTTTGAAACTGAGTTCCTGTATCTTCTTGCCGAACTTACCTAAAATACTTGCTGCTGTTACTTGGGATAAGGTACCTCCTTTTACAATTTCATATAAGAGATTAGGATCTTCCAAAATGGCTTTATTTCGTTCAGGATGCACAATCACTGGTTTGTATCCTTGTCGTTGTAAATCATAAAGCAATTGTTTCGTGAATTTTGGGAAAGTTGCAGTCGGAAGTTCAATTAAGATGTAGGGTGTATGTTGGTTTATTGGCAAGATTTCTCTCTCTTCTAGTCCCTCAACCAACTCGCCAAAAATTCTTGTTTCCTGTCCTGGGAGAATGGTCAATGGAATGCTTGCCGCCACTAATGCATCGTTTAGATTATGTACTTCTTTCATAATATCAGCGTAATGGTTATTAAACTGATTATTGCGGTGATGAGGAGTAGCTACAATTGTATCGATTCCTTCCGCTACTGCTGCTTTCGCCATTTCGAGGCTTTCGTTTAATGTTCTCGGCCCGTCATCAATCCCCGGCAATATGTGACAATGAATATCAATCATAGTTTTCACCCCATTTATTCACAAAAGAGCAATGTCTATGAGTTGCTGATCAACATTGCTCCCTTGTAAGTTTAGTTTCCGTAATAATAATAGGTATTTGAATGTTTCTGTGCTACGTCGTTCAGCACAACACCCAACAGCTTAGCTTTTGCAGGCTCAATCAGTTCCTTTGCCTTTAAAAGGGAATCGTACTCTGTTTGTTCGCTGCGTGCCACTATAATGGAGCCATCGCAAATATTTGCAAGAATTTGCGCATCTGTGACAGCTAATACAGGTGGTGTGTCTATGATAACCATGTCATAGACTTCTTTCGCTATTTCCAACAAGCGCTTCATCGCATTTGAGCCCAGGAGCTCAGAAGGATTTGGCGGAATTGGCCCACAAGTTAATAAATCAAGATTAGGTACATCTGTTTCCTGTGCTGCTTCTTCCAGTGTTTTCTCACCAATGAGTACAGTGCTTAATCCTACACGATTATCCATCTTGAACGTGTAATGCGTAGTTGGTTTCCTTAAGTCGGCATCAATCAATAGCACTTTTTTGCCTTGTTGTGCAAACACGATAGCCAAGTTAGCAGTAATAGACGATTTACCTTCAGATGGTCCCGAGGATGTAACTAGCATGCTTTGGATTTTTTCATCGACAGATGCAAATTCAACATTCGTCCGAATCGTCCTGAATTGCTCTGAAATAGGGGACTTTGGATTTTGCTTTGTAATGAGAGATCTTACATTGGTTTTAAACTGTTTTTTTCTTTTGGCCATTATAGTCTCTCCTTACATTTCTTCTCTGTGCTGTAGTTTGATATTGTTTATTGGTTACTAAATCCTCTTCGCTCATATGACTGATAGAGCCGATCACTGGAATACCGATTTTCTTTTCGATGTCATTTTCCGTTTTTACAGTGTTATCTAGATACTCTAGCAAGAACGCAAGACCAATTCCGATCATAGCACCTAAAACTATAGCAATAGCTGTATTCAACAGAATATTCGGACTGGCTGGAGATGGGTTGTCCTCTGTTTCCGCTAGCGATAGGGGTTTAACGTTTTCCAAGTTCATCAATTCAGGTATTTCATTTTGGAATACATTCACTGTCGTGTTAGCAAGCTCTGCGGCTTTTGCTTGATTTGTATCAGTTGCTGTAACAGTGATGATCTGCGTGTCTGCTTCTGAAGTAACCTCTAACTTCTCGGCAATTTCAGTAGATGATAGAGACAAATTCATCTCTTTCGCAACTTCATCCAAAATGACAGGGCTTGTCATAACGATCTTATATGTATTGATCAAGCTTATATTGGATTGAATTGCCGTATTTAACGCTGAAACATCGACATTCTCCTCCTGATTGACGACCACAGAAGCTTTTGCTGTATATGTAGGAGTTATTAAAAAGTAGCTAAGTATAAGTGCAATTGCAGCAAAGCTCACTATTAAGGATAAAATCATTAACATGCGCTTCTTTAACAATGCAAATATTTCCTTTAAAGATATTGTTTCTTCCATTCATTTCCCTCCGTTAATTAATCTTGCTGTCGGTGTAATATACTAACTTTTCGTGAAATAGTACTATCCTATTATATCTTCTATTTGTTACCTTGCAATGTCCTTTTTTGTCGAACAGTAGAAAAACTTACAAATATTGTTGCGTTATCAGGGAAAATTAGTATAATATATAGTCCTTTTTGACTCTATTCAAAACAAACTTATAGAAGTATAACATAGATTTTCCAGTTAGGGAGTAGATTTACAAATAAATTTGGATAAAAAAACAAGCCTTTAAAAAAGGCTTGTTCTCGGAGTTAACTTTATTTATTTTCTTTTAGCACATAATTATTAAGATAATCTTCTAATTGACCTTTCAAATCCGGCCGATCCAAAGCAAATTCAATAGTCGCTTTGATAAACCCAAACTTATCCCCGACATCATAACGATCTCCGCTGAATTCACAAGCATATACAGCTTGTTTCTTGTTCAACTCTTTAATCGCATCTGTCAATTGGATCTCTCCGCCAGCACCAGGAGGTAGAGTTTCCAGGATATCAAAGATTTCTGGAGTCAATACGTAGCGGCCCATGATAGCGTAGTTGGAAGGTGCTTCTTCCTTCTTCGGCTTCTCGACGAGGTCGCTTACTTGCATCAAGTTTGGTTCGCTTGTGGAACCTTGTGGTGCAACGACGCCGTATTTGGATACTTCGGAATCCGGCACTTGCTGCACGCCTACGACGGAACCGCGGTATTTTTCGAAGGCTTCCGTCAATTGTTTCAATGCCGGTGTGCCCTCCGTTTTTACGATGTCATCGCCTAGCAAGACTGCGAAAGGCTCGTTGCCGATGAATTTCTTGGCAGTGGAAATGGCGTGGCCAAGTCCTTTTGCTTCTTTTTGGCGGATATAGTGGATGTCGGCAAGATTGGTGATGTCCTGGATTTCCTCGAGCATCTTCATCTTGTCTTTTTTGATCAGCTGATCTTCGAGCTCGTAGGATTTGTCGAAGTGGTCTTCGATCGCGCGTTTACCGCGTCCGCTGACGATGATGATGTCCTCGATGCCGGATTTCACCGCTTCTTCGACAATGTACTGGATTGTCGGTTTGTCGACGATTGGCAGCATTTCCTTCGGCTGTGCTTTCGTTGCTGGCAGGAAGCGTGTTCCAAGACCTGCAGCTGGAATGATGGCCTTTTTGATTTTCATACGTTCTGCACCTCTTTATGTAATATATGTAGAATGCGCATTGAGTGTTTCATACGAATTATACTTCCCCCCATCTAAAAGATAAAACATTATCCGAGGGGACAAATGACAACTCGTACAAAAGTCCTTATCCGCTTACTGAAACTGTAAAAATAGTAACATACTATCTGGAAACCCTCAATAACATCCATTCTACATTTCCTTACAATATACGACCCTAATATTACAGTTACATTACAATGACGTAAATTCTGGTAATCTATGTGCCAAAATATGCTATAGTATGATTAATTTCTATGGATTATGAAAATAAAGGAGAAAGTTACTAGAATGAAAAAGACGATTGTTACCCTTGCTGCAACTGCGGTAATCGCTAGTTCATATGCCACAACTGTTGACGCTGCTTCGTATAAGGTACAGAAGGGCGACTCGCTCTGGAAGATCGCAAACAAATATGACATGTCCGTTTCTGAATTGAAGAAAATCAACAATCTGAAAAACGATTTGATTTTCCCTAACCAAGTTTTGCAGACTTCTGGTTCTTCCAGCTCGTCTAACTCTGGTTCCAAGTCATCTTCTGGCAGTGCATCTACATATACTGTTAAATCCGGTGATACGCTGAGCGGGATTGCGGCCAAGCATAACGTTTCTTTGAGCGACTTGAAAAAATGGAATAATATCTCCGGATACTTGATTTATCCTGGTGACAAGCTGAAAGTTTCAGCAGGAGGTTCTTCCTCTTCTTCTAACAGTTCTTCCTCCAATTCCGGAAGTTCATCCAGCAGCTCCGCTTCCACTTACACGGTTAAATCCGGTGATACGCTGAGCGGTATTGCTGCTAAACACAAAGTTTCCGTAAGCAATTTGAGAAAATGGAACAATATCTCCGGTGACTTGATTTATCCTGGGGACAAGCTGAAGGTTTCGGCAAGCGGTTCTTCTTCCAACAGTTCTTCTTCCAATTCCGGAAGCTCATCCAGCAGCAGCCCTTCTTCCACTTACAAAGTGAAGTCCGGTGATTCACTATGGAAGATCGCGAATCAGCACGGTGTTTCCGTTGCGAACCTGAAGAGCTGGAACAACCTGTCTTCCGATGTCATCCGCGTCGGTCAGACATTGAAGATCAATGGGAAAGCAAGCAGCGGTTCCTCTTCTTCGAAGCCTGCGAACAACACACAAGTGGATTCCGCAAGCACTTCCAAGAGCGTGGACAAGCTGATCAGCGTTGCTAAATCCCAGCTTGGCAAACCATATGTATGGGGCGGAGCCACAACTGCTGGTTTCGACTGCAGCGGATTCATCTACTACGCATTCAAGAATGCCGGGTATGATATCTCCCGTACATCTGCGGAAGGTTACTACAACCGTTCTTACCATGTAAACTCACCGCAGCCTGGTGACTTGATCTTCTTCGAAGGTACGTACAAATCTGGCATCTCCCATATGGGTATCTACCTTGGCGGCGGTCAGTTCATCCATGCGGATAACGATGGCGTACGCATCACAAGCACAAGCAACCCTTACTACAGCAAGCATTTCGATAGCTACAAACGTTTCTATTGATCACCAAAGCCTGGGACAGGATCTTCTGTCCCAGGCTTTTTTCTTTTGCTTTCCGGTGAGATGAGCCGGCGAAGGTCTGTCAGCTGGCGGGCGAGTTCTGCCACCAGGAACAGCAGGACAAGGACACCTAGAGAAAAGAAAACCATTTGGAACATGTCGTTCCCTCCTATGTTTGTTACTTGATAGACGAATGGAGGGACAGATTGGTTTCATCTTTTTACCGGATATCCTTCTTCTGTCATATTTCCATCAAGATATAAAAAAAGCCTACACTAACGAATGGTGATCGTCATTGTGTAGGCTTCTTCATTTTGCTCCATCGACATCGATAGTTCTTTTCCTTCCAGGATGATACGGGGCATATCGTCCAATGTCCGCTTGGCTTTCGGGTTTTCATAAATGAAGGATTGGGGCATGAAGAATAGGCTGTTTTTGCCATCCTTCCCTTTCTCGAGCACAATATCATGCAGATCGGGTATTTCGATCTTATGGCTTCCTATATTTATCTTCGCCACAATCGGTTTGCGGTTGAAAACGAAAAAATATTTATCATTGATGGACGAGCCTCTTTTTGTTCGCTCGATAAAATCCTGCACGCTTAACGTCAATGAAGGGTAAGTCATTTCTTACCACTCCTTTCCTGTCTGGGCAGATGCTGTTACTTATTATGTACCCTCCCAGCTGAAAATCAAACGACTTATCCACAGGCTTTCTGAAACTTTAGCACCAGAGCAAAAGTGCTTTACATCAGGGGGTATGTTACACTAGTTGCTGTGATTTCACTTTTTTTTGACAACAGGAGGAGGACATATGTATCCTACGAACACGTTACGCGAAAAAGCGTCTTTATTCTTTCACATATTATGGCCTATCCTGGTGACGCAGATCAGCTACAATGCCATGACGGTGCTGGATACGATGATGTCGGGCCGGGCAGGGACGGATGATTTGGCTGGTGTGGCTGTCGGGTCGAGCCTTTGGATGCCCGTTTATACCGGATTGACCGGCATCATGCTGGCCATCACGCCGATGGTCGGGCAGCTGATCGGCAACAACCGCCGCAGCGATGTCGGACGGACAGTCATGCAAGGATTTTATTTGGCAATCTTGATTTCGTTGGTTGTGCTGTTCGTCGGGGCATTTGCACTCCAGCCAGTGCTCGGGATCATGGATTTGAGTGCGGATGTACATACTGTGGCAACGGATTATCTGCATGGACTCGCAATCGGGATCATTCCGCTGTTTGCCAGTGCCGTTTTGCGTAATTTCTTTGATGCCCAGGGCTACACAAGAGTATCGATGACGGTTTTGCTGATGGCCTTGCCCATCAATGCGCTGCTGAATTATCTGCTTATTTTCGGGAACTTCGGCTTCCCCGAGCTAGGCGGGGCAGGGGCTGGCTATGCTACAGCCTTCACCTATTGGTTCATCTTCGGTACCAGTGTATTCCTGACATTCAAGCTGAAGGAAATGCGCACGCATCATTTGTTCGTCCGCTGGTATAAGATTTCCTTCCAGGCTTGGAAGGAACAATTGAAAATCGGCGTGCCGATGGGGCTCAGTACGTTTTTTGAAGCAAGTATCTTCAGTGTCGTCACCTTGCTGATGGGTTCGTTATTCGATACGACAGTCATCGCCGCCCATCAGACAGCGCTGAACTTTACGACATTGATGTTCATGGTGCCGCTCAGCATCTCGATCGGCATGACGATCGTCATCTCCTATGAAGTCGGAGCCCGCCGGATGGACCATGCAAAACAATACGCTATCCTTGGTGTTGGTTCCGCTCTTGTCATCATCGGTATCTTGAGCTTGCTATTGTTCCTTTTCCGGGAACAGATCAGCTACTTCTATACCTCTGATCGCGCTGTCGTCCTGCTTGCCATGCAGTTCATGCTGTTTGCGATCATGTACCAGTTTTCCGACGCAGCCCAGGCCTCCCTTCAAGGTGTGCTGCGCGGCTATAAGGATGTGACCATCCCGTTCATCATTGCTTTCATTTCCTATTGGATCGTCGGTCTGCCGAGCGGCTATCTGCTGTCCCGCTTCACGATATTGGAACCATTCGGCTTCTGGGTCGGCATCACACTCGGACTGACCTGTGCTGCGATCGGCTTCTTCTTGCGGCTGCGGTTCATCCAGCGCAAAGAGACACAGCACCTTGCATGAAGCACCATATGGAACGAAAATCACATGTACTGTATACTTTATGTAAAAGTCCATAGGGAGCCTTAAATCGATGAGCAATCGCGAAAATTGGATTGATATTGCAAAAGGATTGAGCATCATCTTGGTTGTGATCGGGCATTCCGGGCACTTGGAAGTAAACCACTTTCTAGCCTGGTTCCGTATGCCCTTTTTCTTTTTTGTAAGCGGACTCATCTTCAAATACGCAGGGGATTTCAACTATAAAGCATGGAGCAGGATACAAATGCAGAAACTGCTCATCCCTTATGCCTCATACGGTATCTTGTTCATTTTATCATTCCTTGTTTTTCATCCATCCATTGACTACCTGTTACACACGTCCATCCAATTCCTTTATGGGGGAAAGATCCTGGAAGGCGCACATCTTGTCTTCTGGTTCATCACCTGCCTATTACTGACTCGGCTGTTCTTCGGGTATGTGCTCCGCTATACGCTTGCAATCCAAGTAAGCTGTATTGGAGGCGGCTATGTATTGGCACATCTTTTGGCAGCCTGTTTCCCGGACATGGCCTTCCCCCTTAATATGGATGTCGCGCTTGTAACTGCAGCATATTTTGCAGCAGGTTATTACTGCAAGACATGGATCAAAAAATGGATGGCGGATTGGAAAGTGCTGCTTGTCTGCTTCCTTATTTCCAGTACATTCCTTGCACTAGATTATTTCGGGGTATTTATATTTCAGCTCGACCTGAAGTATAGGATCTTCCACCATATATTTTTGGATCTGATCATCCCGCTATCATTTGTCCTTTTGCTTTTGTCTGTATGCGTCCGGATTGCAAGCCATGGACTGTTTGGCTGGATCAGCAGATTGGGCGTCCGCACTGTCACCATCATGTATCTCCATGTTCCAGTGAATATGTTCATCGCGATGCTATTTGATCTTCGATACGGGGTCATACCGTACACCATCATCGGTATAGGCATCCCTTTACTAATCGGCGTCCTATTCCAAAAGTCTTCCATTCTCTCCTTCCTATTCCTGGCCCGGCTTACAAAATCACAGGCTGTAAGAAAGAAGGAGCCTTTCGTTTCTTAAAATCCATCAGCTTCCGTTTCCAATGGACGGAGGCCTTTTTATGTCTAGCAGATTATAGGTCAGCTTTCCTGAGGCAGTATATCCATGACGGAAAACAGCTTATTAATGTCGCAAAATTCGACCTACTTTCCCAATAAAAATCCGCCAGGAAACATGCTATGCTTATAATAGGCAAAAACTTACAGACTAGGGAGTGTAACTGATGCGTTCTGACGTCACATTCAACTCAGAAGAGCTAAGGGAACTGCTCAATTTGTGGTATATGAACATCAAATTGAAAAAAGTCCAAGCAGCGGAAAAGCTGAAAGCGGAAGTATCCGAACAGCTCGCGAAAGGGGAAGCGAATGACGACGTCGTCAAGCTGGCACTTCTGATCCATAGCCGCCATCATATTCTCTGCAAGAATCACGCGGAAGCCGAAAAACTCATCAGCCAAGTAGAAGGATTCTCCCCCTACCTCAAAGAAGAACATCTCTATTACCTGCACCTATTCAAAGGCATGTATCTCTATTCGACAAAAGACTATTACAATGCCATCGAAGAATATGGACAAGTCGAATCCTATCTCGGCTATATCCACGATGAAATAGAAAAAGCGGAATTCTTCGATCTGTTTGCTTCTGCGCTTTATTATCTGGATTATACGAATCGATCCGCTATCTACGCGGAGAAGGCGATTTATATCTATCAGCTGTATCCAGCTTATGAGAAGAAGCTGACACGAGCCAAGATCTTGATAGCCTTGAATTATATCGACATGGGAGAATTTGACTTAGCCGAGGATTATCTGCATTCAGCTCTGCAAGATAGAAACGCTATAACGGATGATATGGTAAAGATAAGTATTTATCATAATCTAGGATTACTATATGAACGCAAACGATTGTACGGAGCTGCAACGCGATATTTAAAGAAGGTCTTGCCGCATCCGGACTTCGAAAATTATCTTTCCACGCTATATATGCTGACCAGTATTTCTTTCGAGGAAGAGAATTTTGAACTTGCAATGGAGTACTATCAATTAGGTATGGATCACCTCAACCAGAAAGATGACAGGGACTATTATTGGAAATTTAAGATCCTTTATGCTCGTTACATTGATAAGGGTAACTATATTAAGGTTCTGACGGAGGCTGTCAAATACTTTAAAAGTAAGAATAGAATTTTTGAAACACAAATATACGCAGATGAACTCGCGACTCTCTATACGCAAGAAAAAGATTTTGAACGGGCAAACCACTTTTATCGCTTAGCTCTGGGTAATCAAAATAATATAGTGATGTTCCATTCAAGGAGGTGAAAAAGATGACAAAGAAAAGAATCGTTGGATTTCTAGTACTTGCTACAATCCTTAGCAGCATTGCAGGCTATTCATTTAATGATAGCGCAGTGGAAAAAGGACACCTGCCTAATGCTCCTGCGCTTACGGACTTCTAATACCAAAAACAAAGAACCGGCGGATGCCGGTTCTTTTATTTTCCGAATCGATAGTTGGGTGCTCCGACAACATCGGTCTCGTATACGAATATGCCGCCAGCAAGGGGCTGCTTTTCCAAGTCCTCTTCGGTCAGGTTCTGTCTTGCTGTCGTGATATATAATGTCTTCCGTTCCGGGCCGCCGAAGGTGCAGCTTGTCACTTGGGTGACCGGCAGATGGATATCTTCCAGCCGCTCGCCTGTTTCCGCATTCCAGCGCGAGACCTTGGAGCCGCCGTAATGGGCAATCCATAGCTTGCCTTCTTCATCGATCGTCATGCCGTCTGGTTTTCCATCCTGGAATGAGACAGCTGTGCGCGGATTGCTGATTTCCCCCTTCTCTCCGTCGTAATCGAAGCATTGCACCTCGCCTGTCGGTGTATCGATGTAATAAAAATACTTGTGATCCGGGCTCCAGGCAAGCCCATTGGAATTCCCGATGCCATCAATGATGCGGGTCAGCGTCTGATCCAGCTCCATCCGATAAAAAGCCCCTTTATAACCGCTTCCTTTTTCCGGCATCGTTCCTGCCCAAAGTCTGCCGTATGGATCGGCCTTGCCATCGTTGAAGCGGTTGGAGGGTCTGTCAGTCTCCGGGCTATGAAGCAGCACTTTTGCTTTCAGTTCGCTATCCGTTTCATAAATCCCGTTTTCCATTGCCAGGATCATGCCGCCATCCTTCTTGAGTATAGCCGCGCCAACTTTCTGATCGACCGGGATTTCCCGATGCTCCTTCGTCTTCGTATTGTAAGCATGGATGGCCTTGCCGTTGATATCGACCCAATACAGTTCCTCTGTCTCTTCCCGCCAAAAAGGTCCTTCTGCCAGACTTTGCTTCGCATCGATCAATAATGTCGCTTCTGCCACTTTCCTCACTCCTTTTTTATGTATGAACTGCTATAGTTATCATATCACTATATTACCTATTACCTGAATCGATGTTTTCTAAGCATGAAACGACGAAAAGGAGGCTGAAATATGCATGAAACCGAACGACTGCTCATCCGTCCTTATACCTCGGACGATATGACTTTCCTGGAAAGCTTGGTAGGCGACCCGAGGGTTGTCCGTTATATCGGAAACGGAAGACCAAGGACCAAGGAAGGCGCCCGCTTGTTTTTCAACTGGAATTTATCCCACACAAAAGGGGATGATCGCTTGGGTCTGCAGGTTTTGATCGAGAAAGACACAGGTGAGAAAATCGGCCATGCAGGATTGGTCCCGCAGGAAATCGATGGTGTGATGGAGCTGGAAGTCGGGTATTGGATCGCTCCGGATCATTGGGGAAAGGGGTTTGCCACCGAGGCTGCTGCAGCGTTTAAGGATACAGCCATTCATCAATTGGATAAAGCGCGTGTGATTGCATTGATTTTCCCTGATAATATGGCGTCCCGCCGGGTTGCGGAGAAAATAGGGATGGTGGTGTGGAAAACGATGACACGCTATGATAAAGATGTGTTGGTTTACCGTTATACACGATAAGGAGAGAGGAGAGTCGAATGCTATCCAATCTCAATCTCTAAATCACCATTCTCCTGATTCACAATGGAGTGCTGTATATCATTGCTTATATCGCTTTCTCCAGGCCATGGCACAGTTATATAATCTGATTTCCCATGTATATAGTCAATTTGGATATGGGTTATATCTTCATACTTTCTTATTCTGTCAAAAGGCATCACAACCTTGCTCCCTTGGATGATCGTCGGGACATTGACTGCACTGCTCAATCCCAATACCACACCATCTGCACGCCAGCCTAATACTTTATCGCCATGGTCATTGCTTGGATGACGCTCTTTGTGGCTCAGCTGCAATGTTGTTATGCATGCAGAAGGTATGATGAAACTTGTGAAATCCTCCAAAATGAGTTCGATTGTTGTAATGTCATGCATATTATATCCCCTTTTCCATAAAGTCACTGCCGATGGACTCCGTGCAAGACAAAGAACTGCCGAAATCATTCGGCAGTTCTTTGCTGTGTCATTTTATGCATCATAACCATTCGGCCGGTTCTGATGCCATCTCCAGGCATCACCGATGATGTCCTTCATATCCGTGCGCGTTGGATTCCAGCCCAGTATTTCCTTCGCCTTATCAGAGCTGGCAATCAGGACTGCCGGATCGCCAGCTCGGCGCGGACCGACTTTGGCCGGGATTTCTTTGCCCGTGACGGTGCGGGCAACGTCGATCATCTCTTTGACAGAGAAGCCTTGGCTGGAGCCGAGGTTGAAGATATCACTCTTGCCGCCATCATCCAGATATTCAAGAGCAAGCAGATGGGCATCGATCAAGTCGATGACATGGATGTAGTCGCGGATGCATGTTCCATCCTCTGTCGGATAATCGTCGCCGAAGATGGTGATATATTCCCGCTGTCCGAGTGCTGTTTGCAGGATGATCGGAATCAAATGTGTTTCCGGGCTGTGATCTTCCCCGATCTTTCCGTCCGGATGTGCTCCGCCGACATTGAAGTAGCGCAGGGAGACGAATTTGATACCGTAAGCTTTGTCGCACCATTTCATCATTTTTTCCATCATCAGCTTGGACTCGCCATAAGGACTCTCCGGGTTCGTATCCAAATCCTCCGTCAATGGAACGACATTCGTATCTCCATATGTAGCAGCTGTGGAAGAGAAGACGATTTTTTTGACGTCATGCCTGCGCATTGCTTCCAGCAGGACCTGCATACCATAGACGTTATTGCCGAAGTACTTCAGCGGCTCCTCGACTGATTCCCCGACAAGGGAGCTGGCAGCGAAGTGGACGACTGCATCGACTTTTTCCTTCGCAAATACATCATCCAAAAATGCTGCATCGCGAAGATCCCCTTCATAAAAGACCGCATCCTTGTTGACCGCTGCCAAATGGCCGGTCATCACATTATCGATGATTACAGGCTCATGTCCTTTTTCCAGGAGTCTGGCCACCGCGTGGGAGCCGATATAGCCGGCACCGCCAGTAACTAGCACTTTCATAGCATATCCCTCGATTCTCCTATATTATCAATTAAATTATAGCATGCTTTCACTTACAGAAATGGTAAAGTTTAGACCTTATTCCATTCATGCAGCTCCAAGCTGCGGACGCCATTGATCAAGTATGGATCCTGCTCAGCCAATCGCTTCGCTTCGGCCTCATCCGCCGCTTGATAGATAACCAGACCGCCTGCGCCGTCAGCAAATGCCCCTCTGGCGAAGATATACCCCTTCTCATCCATATCGGCCAGGAAATCCAAATGCGCCTGGCGGTATTGCTGGTTCAATTCCGGCTTCTCCATTTTCAGAAATGCTGCGAAGTACTTCATCCTGATCCCTCCATTCGTTGAGCATCTTTTGCCAGCATGAGTGCTCCGACGATACCCGCGTCATCCTGTAATCCAGGCGGGACGAGGTAATTATCCGGAAGCGGGACATATTGATGCATAAGCTGCTCCAGCTCCTGCTGGATCATCCCATGCAGCCCGTCCTTCTTCATGACGCCGCCGCCCATGATGATTTTTTCCGGGCTTAGCACCAAGGTGTAGTTCATGATTGCCTGCGCCAAATAAAAGGCTTCCATCTGCCAGACTTCCTCCTGGTGATAGAGCTTCTGCGCCTTCTCCCCCCAGCGGGCCTCGATGGCAGGGCCTGCGGCGAGGCCTTCCAAGCAATCACGATGATACGGACATTTCCCCGGGTAGGCGTCATGCGGACTCCGTCTGATCAGCATATGACCCATTTCCGGATGCGAAAAGCCCCGCAACGTTTCCCCGTTGACGATGGCTCCGGCCCCGATGCCTGTCCCGACTGTGATATACAAGCAGCTTCCGGCATCTTTTGCCGCCCCGTGCATATACTCCCCTAAAGCAGCTGCATTCACATCGGTATCCAGCTTGACCGGCACGCCCAGCCTGCTTTTGAGCTCAGACAGCAGCGGATAATCTTTCCACTCCAGCTTCGGTGTGTTGCCGATCATACCATAGCCAGGACTGTCTTCCTTCACATCGACCGGTCCAAAAGCACCGACACCCAGCGCTTTGATTTGTTTATCACGGAAGAAGCCGAGCACCTGCTGGACTGTTTCTTCCGGTTTTGCTGTAGGGAAGGAGACTCGTTCCTCCACATTCCCATGCTCATCTCCGACAGCACAAACAAATTTTGTACCGCCAGCTTCAATAGCTCCATATCGCAAAACTATCACCTCATTCGTCTCTCTTATTCTACTATGGAAGTTTTCTCCTTCTGCGTCAACAGATAGCGCAGACTGTACAATTACGAAAATTATTATAAAATAGAAATATTAATAATCTTAAAATCCAGATTAGTTTGTCAGAAATGGGGGATGCATGATGACTGCTTTGCAAGCAGTAACTGCATTTGCACATGAACAGAATTTACGTAAAAGTTTTAATAAATTAGCCAGAAAAACTTTCGGCTTCGATTTTGAATTATTATATGAAAGCGGTCTGTGGAATGAGCGCTATCATACACATGCCTTCGCAGACGATGCACAGATCGTTGCAAATGTTTCTGTAAGCGCGCTCACAGTACATATCCACAAACAGAAAAGGAAGGCAATCCAGATCGGCACTGTCATGACAGACCCTGGCTATCAGAATCAAGGCCTGGCTACCAAGCTGCTGCAGCGTGTCATCCAGCAATATGAGGATGAGACCGATTTGATTTATTTGTTTTCCCGGCCAGGGATGGAAGGATTCTATGGGAAGCTTGGCTTCACTGCTGTCGAGGAATATTTGTTTTCCATTCCAGTGTCCCCTGAGCTCCGTCCTGTTCCGGATTATCGCAAGCTTCAGCCTGCTGCCAATCCCCAGGACATGGTCGTGCTGCTTGACCGCTATGGCAAACGCTGCCCGCAGTCGGATATTCTCGACATATCGGATGCCCAGCATCTCCTCGGCTTCCACACATTGTATGATCCGGAAATCGAGATCATCGAGCTGTTGGAGCCGGCCGCCCTGCTGATTTATAAAAAGATCGGGCAGACGATGCACTTATATGAAGTGATCAGCCAGACCCGGCTCGTCTGGAAGCAAATAGAAGATTACATCGCCCAGGACGGCATTACCGAGGTCATTTTCCATTTCACGCCGACCTTCCCGGATTTGGAGCCTATCAGCCACAAGCATACCGAACGTGATACTTTGTTTGTGAATAAACCAGAGCTGCTCCCTGCTGTATTCCAGTTTCCCGAAATATCCCATGCATAATATAATAGGGTGAAAGCTGTAATAGAAAGGAACGAAATCATGCTAGATTTGGAAATGCTGAAAGACAAAGTCGAGTTCTTCGAAGCAAATGACTTGGCCACCTTGGAAAAGAAAATCAACGAACAAATCCAGCACAACAAAGCAATCCTGCTGGAGCTCCATCACGTCTCTCACAATATGCATATAGACGAAAACGGCCGCCGCTTTTATAGCGCTGTGGCACATTTTAAAGCGAAATAAAGAAAACTGGCCGATTGACAAGCCGCAGGCGCAGGCAGAGGCCTAGTTGCTCTTATACTTTCTTCCTTAAAACTTTACCTGCGTCGAATCTGCCCTCAGTTAAAGTTTTATCCCTGGAAAGTATAAAGAAAACTGGCCGACTGCCAAGCCGCAGGCGCAGACAGAGGCCTAGTTGTTCTTATACTTTCTTCCTAAAAACTTTACCTGCATCGAATCTGCTTTCTGTTAAAGTTTTATGCCCCGAAAGTATAAAGAAAACTGGCCGATTGACAAGCCGCAGGCGCAGACAGAGGCCTAGTTGCTCTTATACTTTCTTCCTTAAAACTTTACCTGCATCGAATCTGCTTTCTGTTAAAGTTTTATCCCTGAAAGTATAAAGAAAACTGGCCGATTGACAAGCCGCAGGCGCAGGCAGAGGCCCGGCGAAAGCTTCTCACTAAAATACCGTCCATTCCGGACGGTATTTTTATATTTCCTAGAATATTATCCCCGTTACGATAGCCACCGCAATAACGGCAAATGCAGTTCCTGTCGCCCACAGGATCGTGAATCGCTGGAATTCCCCGAAGTCGACCTTCGACATCCCGACCAGCAAATAGGTTGCTGGTACAAGCGGGCTGAGCAAGTGGACAGGCTGCCCAAGCAGGGATGCCCTCGCGATTTCAGCAGCCGAGAAGCCATAGTTGGCAGCGGCTTCTGCCAGAATCGGTACAACCCCGAAATAGTACGCATCATTGGACATGAAGAACGTAAAGGGAATACTTGTGACTGCTACGATGATGCTAAATGCTGGTCCCCATGAATCCGGAATGATGGAAATGAGGCTGGATGCCATTGCATCCACCATCTCGGTGCCGGATAGGATACCCGTGAAAATACCGGCAGCGAATACGAGGGAAACGACGGCGAGTACGTTGCCGGCATGATCGGCGATACGTTCCTTCTGCTGCTTCAGGTTCGGATAGTTGATTGTGATGGCAACGGCAAATGCTAGCATGAACAATACCGGCAGCGGCATGATGCCCTTGATTAGACCGAACATTAAGACAACTGTCAGTGCAAAGTTGACCCATAGAAGCTTCGGCCGCTTCAGCGAAGCATCGACCGTGGCAGCCTGCTGCTGCAAAGTGCGCCGTTCTGCATCATCGAATGTAACGACACCAAGACGTTTCTTTTCCCGGCGCCCCAGGATGAATGCAGTGAAGAATATCCAGATTGCCCCGCCGATCATAGTCGGGATTAGCGGAACGAACACATCGCCTACATCCACATTCAAGGCAGCCGCAGCACGCGCAGTCGGTCCGCCCCATGGCACCATATTGGTCAAGCTCACACACATGACCGCAATTGCCGGCAGGATGAGCGGATTCATTTTCAGCCGCTGATACAGCGGGAAGAACGCAGAAACCGTTATCATATAACTTGTCGTCCCATCCCCATCCAAGGATACGACAAGTGCAAGCGCAGCCGTACCGATGACGATCTTCGTCGGATCCCCTTTGACCGCTTTCAAAATGCGGCCGACGACTGGATCGAATAAACCTGCATCAATCATGATTCCAAAATAAAGAATCGCGAATAATAGCATGATACCGGTTGGTGCCAAGTCTGTGATGCCTTGGAGTGACATCTCTCCTAATTCAGAGGCATGCCCGGTCAGTACAGCGAAAATCGCTGGAATGATCATCAGCGCAATTAACGCAGATAGCTTTTTTGTCATAATCAAATACATGAATAGAAAGACCATCAAGAAACCCATTATAGCTAACATGCTAAATCCCCCTCATCGTCTCCTGAAACAATTCCCCCAAATCCTAAGCAGCGTTGCATAATATATTACATCCATTGTATGCGCTTCCAAAAATAATTTCAATAGTTTTGTTACTTTTTTAAGTAAGAAAATACATTGGCAGCAGACAAAACAAGCCTGTCACAGCTTTTGCTGCCAAGATCCAGGCAGATCCCCTGTGTTTGCATCCTAATAAACGCCTCACACAGCTTGAATAGTATAACCTATATTTCCGTTCTGAGTTATACTATTTATCGATCCTGCATTCCCATTTCTGTTAATCCTATTGTCTCTTTCCGCCTAAAACTTTTATCTTCCGCTATCAAAATATCCTTATCCGAACAAGATTCCTGCCAGATATACAACAATGGTGACGGTTATGCTGCTCAGGATGGTCGTCATCAATACTGTCTGGGCAGCCAAATCCGGATTATTGTTATACTCCAAGGCAAAGATGGAGCTGTTCCGTGAAGTCGGGAACGAACTTGCGATGAACAGCGACTGCGCCACCGTACCATCCAATCCCAATAAGTAAATGATGCCCAGGGCTGCGGCAGGTCCGATCAGAAGCCGGGCTGCCGTACTCAAATAAAGGACAATATGCGGGCGCTGCAGTTTGATTTGTGCCACTTGTGCTCCGAGTGTGATCAAGGCGACAGCAAGGAAGGCGTCCGCGATCGACTGAATCGGGTTCCACAGCACGATTGGAATGTCTATATGGAATGACGCACATAAGACCCCGAGGATGATGGCATAAATCATCGGCAGTCGGATGAGTTCCTTCAAAATGGCATTTCCCTGTGCTTTTACACTCACCATATTGTAAAGACCGTATGTAAAGGTGAGCAGGTTTTGATATACCATGACGATCAGCTGGATCGAGACCCCGAGCGGATTGTTCTGGAAAACGAGCTGACTGACAGGGATTCCGTAATTTCCGGAGTTCATCAGCACCACACTATTCTTATAGGTGGCTGCAACCCCGCGTTCAAGCTTGAACAGCCGGCTTGTGATCTCCGTGAAACCAATGGAAAACGTCGTGAACAACAGCAAAAAGAGTATGATTTGTCCGAACACAGCAAGTGGCATACTGCTTTGATACATATTGATAAAACCGTTCACAGGCAGGAAGCAATACGTCAGCAGCTTGGACAAGGTCCCCAGCTGTAATGAAAATTTTCGCTGCAGGATGATGCCGACTGCAAGGAGAATCAATAAAGGCGCAATTACTTCCAAGAAAATCAATGATAATACAGCCATGTGCTCCCTCCTTTGTAAGCGAATACATAGCCATTATACTGCTAACATTTTCAAAACACTATAGCTAAGAAACGAAAAAGCAGCCACCATTCGGTGACTGCTTTTCCTCATGTGCGCTTGCGCATCTTATTGATTCCAAAGAATATGACACCAGCAGCAGCGAGCGCTGCCCCGCCCAGCATCCAATTGAATGCATTGGTGCTGGTATTCGGTAATGGCTGACCTTTTTCATCATCCGTATCTGATTTCGCGGAAGCTGCTGTCTCCGCGCTTGCCTCTTCATCGGATGCCGGCTCTGTTGTCGTATTATCCGTTCCAGTAGCTGCCGGTTCTTCTGCTTTCTCTGCCTCCCGCTCAGACTCATCTTGCTCTTGCGGCATTTCTTCTTCATTTACCGGTGCAGCCTCCTCTTCTGCGGGCTCTTCCGGTTCCGGCTCATTCGGTTCTGCTGCTGGTGGTGCAGTTTCCTCTTCCGGCACAGGCTCCGGCTGTTCTGCCGGCTTCTCCCCCAATGCATAAGCCGCAATCGTTCCGGACACCTCATGTGCCGCCAGCAGCAGCGTCTGGCCAGTCGGGCTGTCGGCAGCCGGGATATATGTCAGTCCTTCCGGCGCAACATCCCCGCTGCCACCATCCACGGGTGCTTCATCTCCTTGGAAATTCCGGCTCGTAAAGTATGTTGAAAACGCCGGACTGGCAGGATTGGTCACATCATAAGCCATGATACCGCCTGTCCGCTCCAGACCGATGAAGGCATATGTTTTCCCATCCACTTCCCCGGTGATGACTGTTTCCGGCTCTGGGCCTTTGTCGTCACTGCGATTATCAAGCTTGTCCTCATCGTTTGTCGTATTGAAATACTCCGGAATCGCTTCAGCAGTTATTTTTTCAAAATCAGCACCGCTATCGTACACCTGCTGTAAGGAGTCTGCATCCCAAATGGAAAAACTCCTTCCGCCATAGCCGTATACAGCTTCATATTTTCCATCTGCATTTTTCGGTGCCGCGATGCTTGTCTTCAGACGGCCTAACTGCTCATCCTCGAACAATCCATTTTGCACTAGCTGATCGAGCTGCTCCTGTGTATATCCTTCATACAAATCTGCATTCAAGGCAAACGTGTCTTCTGCCGCCAAATCAGCTGCTCGGACTTCCTCCGAGAAGCCTTCCCAATCCTGGGCATCCCCTTCATTCGCGGTGATGATATATGTCTTCCCGCCTGATTCGAAGGCTGTCATCCCATCCGGCATATACATGCCGAGTACAGGCCAATTGTCGATTTGAATGCCATCATCCTTATTGGATGGGTCGAGCTCCATCCCTTCTTGGGAAAAATCTTTAAATCCAAGACTCTTCACCGTCGTGAAACGATTCGACTGTAAATCCAGCTTTGCAATCGCGTTGCTTTCCTGGATGGCAACATACGCAAAACGATCATCCTTATCCACGGTTATGTATTCCGGCTCCAAGTTTTCCGCATATGAAGAGTTTTCCGGATCGGGATTTACTTTGCGTACATCCTCATCCACGATGTCATCAGTGAATTCTGCCGTTTCCGCTGTCAGGTTGTCCAATCCATCTGCAACATCGATGATGCTCACAGAACCCTCCGGATTGACAGTGTAATCATCCGAAGGCTCCCCTTCATTGGCAACGAGTACCTTCGTCCCATCATGCGTGAAGGTCACCATATCAGGTAAAGCCCCGACCTCGACACTGGCAAGTCTATTCCCATCGGTATCGAGCAATACGACATGACCCGGATCGGTCTTTGCCTCACTTGGGACAGCGACTGCGATATACTCCCCTTCCGGATGGATGGCGACACTCGTTACATCAGAAGCACTCACTCCGAATGATTCCAGCAGAACACGCTTAAGCAGCGGAATCTCTTCATTTCCTTCTTTCAATCCATTTAAATCCAAAATATCCAAAGCTCTCGCTGCCCCATTCACCGAGAAAGCGCGTTTTGTCTTACTATCATATGCAACAATCTCCGTACCGCCTTCTCCAATCCCGCTGCCGCTGTCATAGCGGCCAATCTGTTCTACTTGAAGTGCTTGTCCTTGATCTTGGCTGTAGGCTTTCAGGTCTTCTGCATGCCCTACGGCCGGTATCGTCAAACTTGCCGCCGCCAGCGACATGGCTGTCCATTTCTTCCAACGCTTCAATTTCTGCCACCTCGACCATCATTAGAATATGTATGATTGTCATCATAGCTTACAGCCGTGAAGCTGCTGTTAAATATACATGAAGATTTTGTAATGTTGCAGGGCAAAAAAAGGATGCCGATTCAATGGCATCCTTCGAACATTTTTTAATACGGTACCGCCCGCAGATAAGTCATTTCAGCACCTGATCGCTCTGCACAGACGATTATCTCGTGAACAGAAAATACATGGACAGCAGACCTGCATAAAACAGGCCCGAAACCAGAATGGCCTTCCACAAACCAACAAAGAAATCATTTTCCTTAAGGATCATTGGTCCTTCCTTTCCACAGCAACGGCAGGATTTTCTTACATCAATTATAGGCTTGGATCTGGATTCTCTTTAGTTATATTCATTTTTTACATTGTAGGGCCTATTTGCTTTCTTGCACAACATCCGTCAATCTTCCAGTGCAACTCGCTGCTTTCCAGAGGGATGTCAGTAAAGTCATTTGCGGTCCCGATATCATTAAACACAGTTCACTTCAGCTTCTCCGGCAGACTATGGATGGAAGCAATCAGCGTATTCAGTTTGGTTTCGATCCGGTGCATCAAATAGAAGGTCACAGCGGCCGGGAATCCGAATTCCTTTATGATTGCAAGCCATGGTTCCATCGGAACGCCTCCTTTCTCATAAAAAAGGAGTGCAGCTCCCTGAGCACGCACTCCTTATGGATCAGAATATTTCCTGTACGGTCCGATCGACGATGCGGGCTGCTTTTTTTGAGACAAGCGCTCCGCCGCTCGATGAGATGACATTCTGTGCGATGACAGTGTCCATTGCCTGATTGATCGCCGCCTCGTCGAATGGCTCGACTGGCAGCTCCAGGCTGATGGTCACTGTCTTGCCCTCTTCATTCAAAAACTGCAGATCCAGTTTCTTCATGCATCATTCCTCCTTTTTTGTCGAATCACTCTTGACGCAGAATGGAGTGGTCGTTCTTTTCCACTGCGTAAAATTCCCGCTGCTGCAGCGGTACTAATGCATCCGCGAATGCATGCAGTTCATCCGGTGTCGCATCAAGCCTGATGTTGTTAAAAGATTTTGTTTTGTATTTGTCCTTGCCTGTCTCCGGATCGGTGCCATCGAAAAAAACAATGCTGAGGCGTGTATTATCATGTGTTGCGATGACTGCCATATTCCTCCCTCCTTTCACAGCTATAATCGGGATGCGCCCCAAAAAAGTGTGGAAAAAGTTTAGAAAAAAGGTCATCAGCCCCGCACTTTCCCAGCTGCAAGCGGGATGTCCTTGTAATATAATAGTAATTTTACGTTGTAACTGTTTCATAGTACAATTAAGGTTAGCATGTTCTGATTATAGGTAGACTTCACCAGCAATTCAATGAATAAACATTCAGATATATCAGTAAAAAAAGGAGTTTAATCATGTCGAGAAGGTCACCTTACCAACCGCAGCCTCCCAGGCGAATAGTGAAGAAAAAAGTAAATAAAAAACGAGTTTTGATGCTTCTGCTCATCCCGATCCTGATCCTTGGAGCCGGAGGCGCTGCATATGCTGCACATCTATGGACCTCTGCAGCCAATGCGATCCAGAATGCCCATGTCGACGATGCGCGGGATAAATCGGCATTGCGCGATGCAGCAGTCGATCCCGTCGAGGATAATGTATCGATTCTATTCATGGGGGTGGATGACAGCGATACACGTGATGAGTCGAATTCCCGCTCCGATGCGATGATCCTTGCCACTTTCAATAAGGAAGAGCACAGCGTCGATCTCCTGAGCATCCCGCGCGACTCATACGTTTATGTACCTGAAGTGAACCGCAAGACGAAAATCACCCATGCGCATGCATATGGCGGCGCCCAGGCCAGTGTGGAAACCGTCGAGAATTTCCTTAACGTCCCAGTGGATTATTATGCTGAAATCAACTTCAACGCCTTCATGGATATCATCAATACACTAGGCGGTATAGAAGTGGATGTTCCATACGAGCTGTATGAGCAGAACTCGAAGGACCAGAAAGATGCCATCCACCTGGAGGCAGGTCTGCAGGAACTCAATGGCGAAGAAGCATTGGCCCTTGCGCGCACCCGCCATTATGATAATGATATCGAACGCGGAAAGCGCCAGCAGGAGATCATCAAGGCCATGATAACGAAAGCATCATCTGCCGGCTCGGTATTCAAATATGACGATTTGATTCAGGATGTAGGGGACAACCTAAGCACAAGCCTGACATTCGACCAGATCAAGAGCTTCATCTCTTACGGCACAAGTAATGACCTGACGATCAACACCTTGAATCTGGACGGCACCGGCGGAAAACTATCCGATGGCATCTGGTACTACCAGGTCGACCCAACTTCCCTCGCAGATGTCCAGAAGCAGCTTCGGGAACATCTCGGATTGCCCGAGGAAGTGGACACCGATAGCGTGGAAACGGAAGATGGCAGCGGGGTTTATGATAGTACCGGAACAACGGATGGTACAACAGATCCTTCCACTGACAGTACCGGGACGACAAGCGACGGTACTACCGGAAGCACCGGATCAACCGACTACAGCACTGGCACGACCGGCAGCAGTTCTGATGCCGGGACGACTGACAGCACCACTGGAACGACTGGAAACACTGGATCTGCCGGAACGACCGGCACTGGTTCTGCTACAGATGGCAGCACAGAATCAAGCGGCACTTCGAGCTATGATACAGGTGCCTCCGACAGTACAACCAGCGGTTCCAGCGGTTCGACCTACGATGATTCGACAGGTACCGGCACAAATGACAGTACCTCAGTCGGTTCGACAGGAACTGCGACAACGCCATAACCAAAACAAGACTGCCACCCTTCTTACCGGGTGGCAGTTCCTTTTGATGCCTTACGCTCCATTGTAAAGCCAATGTAAATTAAAATTGTTTTCTAAGGTTGTTGCTAGTATAATTTAAGAGGTCTGAACAAAAGAACATCCTAGCAGGAAGGACTTTCTCATGAAATCAGCAATCACTGTTCTAAAAGAACAATTCAAGCATTTTCATCTCATTCGACGTATTTCGCTTTATGAACTTAGGAATAACAATAATGCCAACTATCTCGGATTGGCTTGGGAAATAATCAGCCCTGTTATTCAAATCGCCATCTACTGGCTTGTTTTCGGTTATTTGATCAGCGGTGGTGAAGGACGTAAGATCCCTAATCCTTCAGGCGGCTATTTCGACTTCTTCCCTTGGCTCGTTTCTGGTCTGATCATCTGGATGTTTTTCCAGCCGGCAGCAACCCAGGGTGCTAAATCAATCTATAGCAGACTGCGATTGTTATCAAAAATGAATTTTCCGATGAGCGTGATTCCAAATATCACGATTTTCTCTAAGTTCTATCCACATCTGATACTCGTAGTTTTGACAATAATCCTGATGCAAATCACTGGTTATCCAATCAGCATTTATATGCTGCAGTTACCATATTTCATGATTGCGACCTTTGCATTCACTTATGCATTCGTGCTGCTTATGACGACTCTTACAACCCTTATCCGGGATATCCAGCTGCTTCTGCAAGCTACTCTGAGAATGGTGTTATATCTGACGCCTATCCTTTGGGTCTCCCACAAGCTTCCTGATCCCTTGGTTATAGTGATGAAGCTTAATCCGCTTTATTATCTCGTCGAGGGCTACCGTGCGTCATTGATGGGGCAGAATGGCTGGTATTTCATTAATTCATGGGAATACACCATCTATTTCTGGGTAGTCACTGCAATCATCTTCATGATCGGTGCTGCCTTGCACATCCGTTTCAGAAGACACTTTATCGACTTTCTCTAATTAGAAAGGGATTTTTATGGATAAATCAATCATCGTTGAAAATGTAAGCAAAAAATATAAGTTATATAGCAAAAGCTCGGATCGTATCAAGGATATCATTTTCCCCAAAGAATACGGGGAAGACTTCTACGCCTTGCGCAATGTCAGCTTTACAGCTGAAAAAGGCGATGTAGTTGGATTCATCGGCATCAATGGATCCGGTAAATCGACACTTTCCAATATCATTGCCGGCATCGTGCCGGAGACGACCGGCTCTGTCACCTTGAATGGGGAGGCGGCTTTGATTGCTGTTTCTGCAGGCTTGAAGGGTGATTTGACAGGCAGGCAGAACATCGAGCTGAAATGCTTGATGCTTGGTTTGACCAAAAAGGAAATTGCCGAGCTTGAACCGAAGATCATCGAATTTGCCGAGCTGGAGAAGTTCATCGACCAGCCGGTGAAAAACTATTCCAGCGGGATGAAATCACGTCTTGGTTTCTCCATCTCTGTCAATATCGACCCTGACATTCTGATCATCGATGAAGCTTTGTCCGTAGGAGATAAAGCCTTTGCCGAGAAGAGCCTTGCTAAAATGCATGAATTCAAGGACAGGGGCAAGACAATGATATTCGTCAGTCACTCGCTCGGACAGATGAAACAGTTCTGCGATAAAATCCTCTGGCTGGAATTCGGACAAGTCCGGGAATATGGCTCCATTGATGAAGTCATCCCCAGATACGATCAATTCCTCAACGAATATAAGAAGATGTCAAAGAAAGAAAAAGAAGCATATCGCGAGCGTGCCATCGCAGGCTCATCCAACTAAAAAAGACCGAAAGGCAATCATATGCCTTTCGGTCTTTTATTTGCGTATCAATACACGGAACATGAATTCGAATGCCTTAAGGATTCGTTTCCAGCGGAAAGGCTGCTTGATCAGACGGTATAGCCATTCCAAATTCAGTTTTATCCATGCTCGCGGTGCGCGTTTCATTTCACCGGCCAGTATATCGAATACACCGCCGACACCCATGAATACACCTTTTTCGAACAGATGCTGATTCGCTGCGATGAAGTTCTCTTGCCTTGGGAACCCCATTGCGACAAAAATCAAATCCGGTTTTGCAGTCGCCGCTTGCCCTGCCACCGATGCGTCTTCGTCCTCGCTGAAATAGCCATGGTGGCTTCCTGCGATGCGGATACCAGGATACTGGGAGCGTACCCGGTTTACGGCCCGCTCATTCACTTCCTGTTTGGCCCCAAGGAAATAACAGCTGAGGTTATGCTTTTCGGCATAACTGAGCAGCTTGAACATCAGGTCGAAGCCGGTGACGCGCTCTTCGATGGGGCTGCCGAGCATTTTGGAAGCAATGACGACCCCGGCTCCATCCGGAATGATATAATCAGCGCTTTTGACGCTTTTTTTATACGCTGCATCTTCCCTTGTCTGCATGACGATCTCTGGATTGGCAGTCACGATATACGTGCGTTCCCCGGAATCGATCCGCGGGTAGAGATGCTGCTGCAATAGCTCTTTTTGCGTTAATTTATTGAAAGGAATATCCATTATTTCTACGATTTCTTGATTTGACACACTTGTAACAACCTTTCAAGATCAAACCATCTGGTAGGAATCTTCGTATGATAGACCTACTCATTATGCCATGAAAACAGAAACTTTACAATTATTCACATAGAATTTACACAAATAGAAAACAGCCGGTAATATACCGGCTGTTTTCATTATTTACGGCCAAATCCAAAGAACGATCGTTTCTTCTCCGTCGGCTTGTCATCCTCTGTCGGCGTGTAGGTTTGACCGAACATTTCGACCCAATCCTTCTTGAAGCTCTCTTCACTGAATCGCTCGATGACTTCCGTCGCCCTGGCTGAAAGTCTGTCACGAAGATCGCGATCCTTCATGATGGCCACCACTTTTTCGGCAAGCGCTTTTTGGTCGCCTTTTTTGACCAGATAACCGTCGATATCATTTCTTACGATATCTTTGGGTCCGTATTTGATATCATAAGCTACTGCAGGAGTACCAGCAGCCAGTGTCTCTGTCAGGACCATACCAAAACCTTCAAAATCGGACGTCAAAATGGTGCAGGCAGCGGACTGATAGGAAGCTGCCGGATCAGAGGAGAAGCCTAACAGCTTCACATTCCCCTCCAAGCCAAGACGCTTGATTTGAGCCTTCAGCTCTTCTTCCAGCGGTCCAAAGCCATAGATATGGTACTCCGCATCCGGAATCTCCTCCACGACATGCTTAAACGCTGCAATTCCCTCATCCAGCCGCTTCTGGCCTTCAAAACGAGCCAGCGTGACAGCCACCTTCGGCTGATATGCAAGCTTGGCAGCTGGTGTTGCAGGAGCTGCATGCGGAATGACATGCAGCTTCGTCGTGACATCATAGCGAGAGGTGATATCCTTCTCCTGCTCATGTGTCAGGAAGACCACATGATCGAAGGAATTGATGCCTTCCACGAAATGCTTCCAGGATTTCTTCGTTTTCGCACTTTCATCATAAGGCGGCTCAAAGTGGTTGTTATGCGCGACAGCGATTTTCTCCGCATCTGCGTTGACGAGCAGGACTGTTTCGTCCGTCTTCCTTGAATCGGACATGAGAACTGGCTCCTCATAGTCCCGTACCGCTTTATCGATCCAGGCAGCATATGCATGATGGATGGATTCATATTCGATATCTTCCTCACCGAAAACGATGACCCTGCCTTCGCTGCCGGATGGATTCACCCAAACGGTGATGCGGCATGTACCATCTTCCAGGAAATAACGGTGTAATTTAGGCTTATTCGTCAGCTTATCCATATGACTTGTCCGCACAAGGCGGCCATCACGTAAATACTCCTCCCGGCGCAATCGGGTGCGGCTTTCGTCCATATAATCGATCAGCTTCAGCGTTCCGTCTCCATTGAAACGGCGATATTGCTTATAGATGCCGTCCTCATAATAACGAAAAGCAAGCTGCTTGCTATTTTTATCCTGTATCTTATGCATTTGCCCTACTTCAACGGATGCTTCCTTCGGGTCATCGACTTTGCTGATATGCAAGAGATCCGTATAATGGTTCCTTACTTCCACTCTTCTATCCAACTGTCCGGATTTATACAGCTTTTCGATGATATTCTTGTGGTCCTGCTGAAAAGCCAGTGTGAAGAAAACAACTTTCCCGTAATGGTCTGCGAGAATATTCGCCCGTTTCATCACTGCTTTCGTCAGGCCGCCTCGCTCCACATTCAGTGAATTGAACACGAATATAGGGGTCTTCATCATTTTTTCCTCCTACTGGTATGCTATGAAGCACCGTACCAAGCATTTTGTTGATATCCAATATGAAATGGATTATTTTTTCAAAAAACCGAATAGTGATCTCTTCTTACTATTCGACTCGGATGGCGAAGAAAATAGCTCTATCCAAGACTGTTCATAGTTTTCCTCACTGAAACGCCCTGTGATATCGACTGCTTTCTTTGCCATTTCACTGCGCAGTGCCGGATCCTCCATAATGGAAAGGATCCGGTCAGCAAGCTGCTGCTGATTGCCTTGTTCCACGATGAAGCCGTCCACTCCGTCGCGGATGATTTCCCGTGGTCCATATTTCATATCATAGGAAATAGCTGGTGTTCCCACCGCCATACTCTCTGTCAGTACCATCCCGAATCCTTCATAATTGGATGTCAGGATCGAGCAGGCTGCGGATTGATAGGCAGCTGCCGGATCGGTGGTGAAGCCCATCAGCTTCACATTATCCTGCAGTCCCAATTCGTCGATCAGTTTTTGCAGCTGTGACTCCAATGGTCCGAAGCCGTAAATGTGATAACGGGCATCCGGCAGCTTGTCAACCACATGACGGAAGGCACGGATGCCTTCATCGACAGCCTTCTCTTGCGAGTACCTGGACAGGGACACTGCTAGATGCGGATCCACACTCTCCCCTGAAGCAGGTACGGTCGGCGGGGCAGCATGCGGAATGACATGCAGTTTATTTGGATCCACTTCATACCTGGAAATAATATCCTTCTTCTGATGCTCCGTCAAGACAACCACTTTGTCGTAATCATCGATTCCCTCGAAGAAAGCATGCCATGTAATTTTCGTCTCGGAGTCATCTTTATACGGGGCAGCGATATGGGAACTATGCGCGACTCCGATTTTCTCGACATCGCTTTTCACCCGCAGAACCGTTTCGTCCGTTTTCCTGGAGTCCGACAATAGGACTGGCTCCTCATACTCTTTTACAGCCTCCTCGATCCAAAAGGCATAGGCATGCTGCACTTTGGCAAATTCCTTGTCATGGTCAAACAAGATCGTTTTGCCTTCCTCGCCAGATTCATCGATCCAAACGGCAACCTTGCAGGTACCGTCTGTATGGAAATATCTGTGCAGCTTAGGTTTATTGGTAGTCATGTCCATATGACTTGCCCTGATAAGGCGATTATTGCGAAGGTATTCTTCCCTTCGCTGTCTTGTACGGCTCTCATCCATATAATCAATCAGTTTAAGTGAACCATCTTTTTCAAATCGGCGGTATTGCTCATACAACCCATTATTATAATAGCGATAAGCAGGCAATTTACTCTTCTTATCGACAATATGACTGTATCCAGGAAGCTCCACCGGCATTTGCACAGTCGCTGTCACAAGCTCCACACCAAGCAGGTCGGTGTAGAAATTCCTCACCTTGATGCGCCTGTCCAGCTGTCCGGATTCATAAAGTTTTTCAATGATATTTTTATGATCCTGTTGATAAGCAAGTGTAAAGAAAACAACCTCAGCGTAATGGTCTGCCAAGAGGTTGGCACGTTTCAATACCGCTTTTGTCAACCCACCGCGTTTCACATTCAATGAGTTGAAGACGAAGATTGGTGTTTTCATTGCTGTGTCCTCCTAAGCGGAATTATTGTTCATCTAAGATAGCATAACACGGATGTTTTTTGAAACGATAACCCAGGTCAAGCCCTCAGCATCCGCTTGATTTTGTTGACGACACGCTGTTTTTTGCTTGGCTGTTTCGGTTTCTTTTTTGCCGTATCCTTCAGTTTGAAGGATAAGTTGCCGTGCTTCGTATCATAGGTCGTCACATTCAACAAATGATTTTTTTGCTTCGAGGATGTGAGCTTGGCAGTCGAATGCTGCGGTATTTCCCCAATGATCCGTGCGATGGCTGTATAGTTCTCGATTCTGCTGATAAGATGCAGATCGACGATGCCATTCTCGGCATCCAATCTTTCCAATGCCGATGATGGGATGACAACATGGAACAGGGAAATGATCTGTTCCTGCATCACTTCAGGATTCACAGGAATCGGGCTGTCTGTGTCATAGGCTCCTTTTTGAACCGCAAGTGACGTCACACGTTCACTATCCCTGTCACTTAGCTTCAGGAAAAGCTGCTCCTCTGAAGCATCGACAAGGGTATGATAACTGTACCCCTCTATCAGCAAGCCTTCTGCTTTTTTCTGTATACGTGTCACAGCAGCTGCAAGCTTGTTGGAACGATGGAAGGACAATGTTTCAGCCTTGGCTAATTCGTAAGCTTTCTCTGCCTTCGGATAAATCAAACCATGGAAGACTTGCATATTGCCTGGATGACGCTCCGCATACCAGAAATTGATGAGATCTTCAAGATCCCCTTGCTCTATGATCCGCAGCAGAAGCTTCTCCCTTGTATTGAAATTCGGATAAATCTCCAGGAAATTATGCTGCTTGATCAATGCTTTCAAGGAATCAAAGATGAATTGCTTATCTTCCATCTGAAATGACCGTGTAATCGTCGTCCGAAGCTCGATGTTCAACACACGAGTCAAATATTGATAGTAAGTGCGCAATTTTTTCTCTTTCGGAAGATTCAAGCTCGCGACTGCTGCAAGCGTCTCTTCGAATTGATGCATATAAATGCGTCCAGTAATCGGTTTTTTCGTCAACTGCTCCCGTCCAACAGTAAGATTATTCGTCAAATAATAGCACGGATAATCTTTCACAATGGATATGGAGTTGGAATATGCATAGGCTTGGATAATGAATGGCTGATCCTCCCCCAATGAATAATGCTCCGGGAATCGGATATTATGCTCCCGCAGCAGGCTTACACGAAATAGCTTCTGCACACTCACCGTATACATCGCATTGGAGCCATAGAAACTGAAATTATCGGGATTCCGGAAAATGGCTTGCGGAACCCCCCTGTTGATGCCGACATACTTTCCGATTACGATATCGCTATCGTATTGAAGGATTTTTTCCTCCATCCGCTCCAAAGCTTCTTCACCAAGATAATCATCACCATCTACAAAGAAAATGAAATCACCTGTTGCAAGTTCAATTGCTTTGTTTCGCGGGCCGCTCGGTGAACCACTGTTTTCTTGGTGCACCACACGCACAAAACTATATGTATTGCTATACTCTTCAAGGATAGCTGGACTTTGATCAGTAGAACCATCATTTACACAGATGATTTCCAATTTGTCATTATCGATAGTTTGGTTGATGATACTGTCCAGACATTCTCTGATTGTATTTTCATCATTATAAACGGGAATTGCGATTGTATACTTCAACTTCATTTTGTCCTCCGATATTTACACTCATTTAACACTCTCTTTATTTTACAACTAATTCCTGCATTTTGTAACAAAAAATCGCACCACGCTCACTGGCATGGTGCGATTTTTCATTTCAGATATGCTGAATGGATCCACACTTCTTTTCCTTCCAACAATCCTCTGTACCACATGTTGCTTCCGACCTTCTCTGTCAGATTGACCTTGAATTCCTTGCCGGCATGGTTCTTGAGATCATAAACAAAATCTTTTGATCCGCCCCAGGCTTTTGTATAGGCGCTGCCTGTCCCCCTGACTGCAAATGTTTTGCTTTCCTTATCGACAGTCACATGGGAATATACCTTCATTTGACTTGCTTCCACCCAGCCGATTGTTCCGCTTGTGCTGCTGGGCTCATGGCTGATCAAATAATATGTTTTCTTATCGAATACCGCTTGTTTCTTTATGTAATAAACTTGATTCGTATAGCCATCAGCGGCATCCTTTGCCCCCGCTGCAATACCAGGCGCAGTCAGGATGAGCGCTTTCGCCCTCAAATGACCAAGCCTGCTTATCTTGCTTTCTTCCTTGGCGGACACATAGGAACTATGCAGCCACATCTGCTTGCCATCCAGTGTGCCTCGGTACCAAATATTATTTCCGACCTTTTCTGTAAGGTTCACTTTGAAGGCTTTCCCTCTTGATGCAGATAAGTTGCTGCTAACGAGGTTCTTACTGCCTCCCCAGGCTTTATTGTATGATTTGCCGGCACCAGTCAAGTAGAGCGTCTGCGCTTGCTTACTCACACCTGTATGAGCATGTGTTTTGATCTGCTCTGCTTTGACCCAGCCAACCACGTCCTTCGTCCTGCTCGGAGCATAACTGATCAGATAGAACAGCTGACCATCTCTTTCGATCTGCTTTTTGATGTAATAAACCTGATTATAATCATCGCTTCCGGCATTTCGATATGCTGCCGATGTCTTGGCTTCCTCATAAATTTTGGCCCCCGTCCGCAGATGGCCCAGCTTGCTTGTATTGCTTTCTTTTCTTTTATCTGTAACAAAGCTGGCATGCACCCATACTTCCTTGCCCTTGAGCATACCGCGTATCCAGGTATTATTTCCGACTTTCTCGGTGAGATTGGAAGTGAATACCTGTCCCTTCATCGATGCCAAGTCATATACTTTGTTCTTGGAGCCGCCCCACGCTTTGTCAAAGGCTTCCCCGACTCCTTTGATTGTGTACATGGATTTATCACGGTTGACACCTTTATGATCATGCACTTTTACATCTTTGGCTTTCATCCAGCCGATTGTTCCGGCAGAAGCGCTTGGTTCCGTACTCATTAGATAATAAGTAGTTCCGTTGACACTTGCTTCTTTCTTGATGTAATAAACTTGATTTGTCTTACCGCTTCCTGCTTGGGTGCTGCTGGACAGATTCGACAGATTCGGATAGATTCTCGCACTTGCAGATCTGATATGACCCAGTTTGCTGGTTTTGCTGTATTTGATTGCTTTTTGATTATATTTCTCGGTCACAAGCTTGACGAAGTCATTCCAATTGTATCCGTATTGTGCAAAGTATCCATGCGGATCGACGTGGTTCGTACCGCCAAGGAACTTGCTGACCGCATTATGCGACCACAATGTACCTCTTCCATTCGCTTCCGCACTTGTCACACCAAGATCATATTTAGCCAAAACATACGCGATATAGTCTGCATAATTGTTGATTGATTCAGCAAAATCTTCAAAATTATTTTCCCGGACCAATTCAACATGGACAAAGCGCTGGTTTGCATAATAACCGGCTCCCCATGCACCTAGGTCTGTCGGATGGATCTCAATGATATTGCCATGATCGACGAATGCATGAACAAAAGCATTATGATGGTTTTGCACCATATAATTCATTTCTGATCGGATGGAGGAATTCGGGTTGGCAGTTTCATGTGCTACGACACCTTCCACCGCTCCTCTCCCGTACCGATAACTGAATCTGGCGAACTGGCTCTTATGTTCATATTTAATAGAGGCAGCGGCTGGCGAGTTCTTTTTGATCCAATCGTTTACATCCGGATAGCTTGCTCGTTTGGAGATCCTTGGCTCCGAAGTGGATTCCGCTTCGGTTTCATCGATGCCATCGCGCCAGTCTATTGGTATGTACTGCAGCTGCTCTGCCGATAGCTTACTGATATCCATCCCGTAAACCATCGTACCCTCTTTGATCCCGAGCTCGTTGTACTTCGGCTCTTCTTCCTTCTGCCCTGAAGCTTCCGGCTCTTTTGCTTCAGCCTGTTCTGTTACAGAGGTTCCGGTTTGTTTTCCTGACGGTTCTGCTGACTCGACCTTCACTTCCGCCTCTTCTGTCACTGGCTGATCCGATTGTTCCTGTCCGGCTGCTGCTTCATCCTGAGCCTCAGCTTCAGCTGACGAATCGCCCTCTTCTGATACATCCGTTTCAGCTTGATCCTCTCTCAGCGTATCCTCGGAGCTTTCTTCCCCTGTCACGCTGGTATCATTCGGATCACTCGCAACATCTTCTGTATTCTGAACATCATGCCCTTGTGCAAAAATCCCAGCCGGCATAATGCTAAAACATATTGCAAAGACAACCATCACGCTTATTATTTTTTTCATGTCTGCCCTCTGTTCCCGTATTTGAAAATGATCATAGCCATCAATTTCTCCGCCTGCCCCCTTTTTGGCCATTCTGGATTAGGAAGTAAAATGATGTAAAATTATTGCTAAAAACCTTTTCTCATAATATATCGACAAAAAATTTACAATTTGAAATATTAATTAACAAAAAAGCACATTATCCGCATTGGATAATGTGCTTTCCTGATTTAACGATAGTGTGGTATATCAAGATACAAGGTATAAATACCTAGATTTTGATACAGATTATACATAGTGGAAACTTGCTTGGATGCCCAGCCGATGTCAGTGGCATATTGCTTGCCGTAAGTACCGGTTTCAGCCATTGCTTCAGGATTCCAACGCATTTTGTACAATGTGTTTTGACCTGAATTGATGTAGCCATTCCCAATATACTGTGCTCCTCCGACAATGGCGAGATATGGGGATGTCCAACCCTCGTCATACGCCCGTTTGGCACCGCATTGAACGGGACAATCATCGTACGCACCAATGCCATACATGTTATAGACTGTTGTACCGTTATATTTCACTCCTTGAGCCAGTGTGGATGTACCATTGCCTGTCTCAAGAGTGGCATGGGACACCAAGTAGACATCATTGATGCCATATAGCTTGGCAGCATCGATGAATGCTTGTCCTTGTCCATCAAGCGTCCCTTTTCCAGCCAGATACTTATTCAGCGTAGCTGCATCCGCCCCACTTGATCTCGTCAGATCAAGGAACTGGAAACGCTGCTTTTCATCATTGATGAAGTTGTTCGGATCAAGATAATACTCGACATCGGAAGGGCTGGCATTCACCCATTGACGGGAATTGGTGAACTCGATTTGGTACCAGCTGCCAGTTTGTCCAATGATATTGACTTTCGCCCCTTTGGACAATGTCCCTACTACCCAATAACTTGTGCTCGGACCGCCGCGTACATTCAGGAGATCCGCTGTCACTTCATTATTGCTATTGATGTATTGAGCGGAGACATATGTTTTATATTCACTATCTGTCTGCGGGGATGCAGTTCTTTGAATGGCCACCGCTTCCTCCAGCGTCAAGTCATATTGCGTTTCTTTGTTATAGCTCTCGACTACATATGATTCATGCAGCCACATCGTCTTCCCATCCAGGACACCGCGGTACCAGATGTTGTTGCCGACTTTTTCCGTCAGGTTGACACGGAATGTGCTTCCTTCATATTTGGACATATCACTTACGACCAAATCCTTCGCTCCGCCCCATGCTTTTGCATAGGAGCTGCCTTTTCCATTCGCATAGAATGTCTTGGCAGTCTTATCGATGGTCGTATGTTCATGCGTCGACATCTCGGTGGATTTGACCCAGCCGACGACACCTTTTGTACTGCTTGGCTCTTTACTGATTTTGTAATAGGTTGTTCCGTTTACTTGCACTTGCGCTTTGATATAGTAAACAGCGTCAGTCAAGCCTGCTTCAACAGCATTTTTGCCGCTGGATGTATCTGCCCAGTTATCGTAAACGGTAGCATTTGATTTCAAGTGGCCAAGACGGCTTATTTTCGTCTCGCTCACCTCTTGGACATATGCACTGTGAATGAATACTTTTTTACCATCAAGCGTTCCGCGATACCACGTGTTGCTGCCAACGGTCTCTGTCAGATCCACTTGGAAAACTTCATTCTGATAGTCTGATAGATTATAGACTAGATCCTTCGATCCTCCCCAAGCTTTGGTAAACGCTTGACCAGAACCCTTTACCAGGAAGCCCTTCCGTTCTTTGCTGATTGTCGTATGATCATGTGTAGACATTTCTGACGCCCTCACCCATCCGACGACACCGTTGGTTGCACTTGGCTCCTTGCTGATCAAGTAATAAAGCTCACCAGCAAGGGACGCTTGCTTCTTGATGTAATACACAGCATCGGTGAAGCCGTCATCAACAGCTGAAAGTGTGGATGCAGGGTTCTTCAAGTCAGGATAAATCACTGCGTCAGCATGGAGATGACCGAGCTTGCTTGTACGCTGTTCCGTAATTTCCGGATCATATGCAGTCACATATGCAGAATGAATGAACACTTGCTTCCCATTCAGCATACCGCGGTACCACGTGTTGCTGCCGACAGTCTCCGTCAAATTCACATAGAAGGTTTCACCTTCTAAATCACTAAGGTTGTAGACTAGATCCTTCGATCCTCCCCAAGCCTTCGTGAATGCTTGCCCAGTTCCCTTGATAGTGAATGTCTTCTTGTTTTTGTCCACTGTCTTATGTGTATGCGTAGACATATCAGAAGCTTTTACCCAGCCGATGACGCCGTTGGTCGCACTTGGCTCTTTGCTGATCAAGTAGTACAGCTCGCCGTTTATCTTCGCCTGCTTCTTGATGTAGTAGACGGCACTAGTGTAACCTTCAGCTACAGCTTCGATTGCAGAGGAAGGATCATTGATATCAGGATAGATGACCGCTTTTGTCCTTAAATGACCAAGAAGACTGGTTTTCTGTTCCTCTTCTATCTTCACGGGCTCATATTCATCTACATATGCAGAATGAATATAGACAGTCTTGCCAGCAAGTGTCCCTTTGTACCAAGTGTTGCTGCCGACTTTTTCTTCAGCGCTTACATGGAGCTGCTGTCCTTTGTACTCGCTAAGCTTATAGACAAGATCCTTCGATCCTCCCCAAGGCTTGCTGTATGCATTTCCAGATCCATTGATCACAAATGTCTGCTTCTCGCTGTTCACGACAGCGTGAGTATGGGTACTCATCTCGGAGGCTTTTACCCACCCGATGACACCAGAAGTACTGCTTGGCTCTTTACTAATGAGATAATACGTATCATCATTCCATTCAGCTTGTTTCTTGATGTAGTAAACAATGTCCGTATAACCGCCCGCGACAGCTCCTGTGGACTTACTCGTATCAGTAAGCTCAGGATAAATCACCGCATTGGAACGCAAATGCCCCATCAAATCAGCTGAGCTTTCCACAGGCTCAGCTTGATCAACAGCCGCAGCTCGCATTGTCTTCTCTTCACTTTGCGAATCTGCCTCTTCTTCTTGGGCTTTTGCGTCTTCCTCTTGGGCTTTTTCCTCTTCCTCAGCAGGCTGGGAATCTGCTTTTGCTTCTTCTTCCTGCTTCACATCTTCCTCAGTCTGCTGATCTCCATCGACCGTTCCGCTTTCCTCCGAAACGTCCCCCTCACTGTTTTCAGATCCTTCTTCAGCTGGGATGGCTTCCGAGTCATCAGCCGTCTCATCTACAGGTCCGGATTGTTCTTCCGGAGCATCGGTCACCGGTTCTTCTGTCTGTGACTCATCCGTTTGCTGGATAGCTTCTGTCTGCTGCTCGGAATTTATCGTCTCTTGTGCAGACACATACCTCGCTGGAGATACTAAGCCGAATAGAAGCAAAAAGATGAGTGCATACGTGAATTTCTTCATTTCACCCTCCTGAATATTCAATTTTCAATGTTCAAACGCCATTGCATCGCGGTTTATGTATCGTACGATTACCTCATCCACCACTCCTTCATTTTTACTAGGAATAGGTAACAATGGTATGTAATAGGTAACTAATTACCTATTTATCTATAATTCTACAAAACTAAACAAAACTTTACAATCTATTATTAAATTATCACTTTATTTACATTAAAAATGATTCCATTGATTCAACAATTTCCAGTTTATTGAAATGAATTGACATCCCAAGAAAATTATTAAAAAACCACCGCCAGGAATTTGACGGTGGTTCATCTTATTTAATCACTTGTTTCACGACACGTTCGGAGGCTCTTCCATCCTCCAGGTAACAGAATCGGTTATAGAATGCTTCAAACCGCTCATCCGGCTGGTAGCCTTCCCTGTCGATCCGCTTCACTTCCTGGATGATCTGTTCTGTATGCTTAAACAAAGGTCCCGGTGCTTTCTCTTCGAAATCGAAGTAGAAGCCGCGGAGATTATCCCGATAATCATCCAGATCGTATACGAAGAACATCATCGGACGACGCAGGTTGGCATAATCGAAGAATACGGAAGAATAATCCGTGATCAGCATATCTGCCATCAAGTAAAGCTCCCGGATATCCTCATGCTTGGAGAAGTCATACGCAAATCCTTCATAGCTGGAAAGATCCAGATTCTCTGCCACAAGATAATGCAGCCGCAGGACAACAATGTATTCATCACCCAATTCTTGGCGCATGCGCTCCAAGTCCAGCTCCAAATCGAATTTATACTTCCCTTTTTGATAAAACTGATTATCCCGCCACGTCGGTGCGTACAGGATGATCTTCTTATCCTCGGAAAGTCCGCAGCTCTTCTTCAGCGCAGCTATGTTCTCTGGCTTATTATGTGTATAAAGGAAATCGTTTCGCGGATATCCCGTTTCGAGCATCTCCTTGTCAAAGCCGAATGCCCGCGCAAAAATTTCACTGGAATAGGCATTCGGGGAAACAAGATAATCCCATTTAGATGCTTCGAATAAGAAATTCCGCTTGTATTTCTCTGTATTCGTTCCCGGCATATGAACCTCGTCCATATCCGCCGCAAGCCGTTTCAAAGGCGTACCGTGCCAAGTCTGCAAGTAAATCGTATGATTTGGTTTTGGAATCCATAATGGCAGCCGGCTGTTTGATACCCAATAACGAGCCCGCGTCATCAGGAATAACCAGCGAATCGAGAAGCGGCGTACATAGGGCACATCTTTTGTTTCAAAATAAGGAACCGCTCGACGATCGGAGCTCCAATACATTTTGTACTCCGGATGATTTTCACGCATGTACTCATAAATAGCCCTCGGGTTATCGCTGTACTGTTTTCCAAGGAAACTTTCGAAAACCATCAGCTTCTTATCAACCGGAAGGATGGCGCCGAATAGCTTGAATACCTGCTTATAGCTATTCTTGAGGAATTTCCCCCGGCGGATGTGGACCCATTTACGCTTTGCCCGCGATATACTCTCGCGAATAAAGAAATACTCAGACGTCTGGACGGAAAGATATTTTTTCTTCGTCAACCTTGCCGTCAATCGGAATTTCTTGCCATTTACCGTTGTTTTCACTGACACTGGCAATGTCCGGTCTTTCTTCAGGTGGCGCATCCGGATACTGCGGATGGTGCGTCTTTTTCCGTCTTTTGAATAAGTGAGTTCCACGTAAAATTTAAGGAACTTCCTCTCATCCATATCGACATGCGGAATTATATCGAATTCCCCTTCAAAACCGGAATGACGGAGCAATTCATTACCTGCGTATTTATCTGCCAAGTCTTCACGCTCCTGGAATTGAAGCGGGTATACCTGTTCTTCCTCTTCATTCAAATTGTTTGTCACGACCAGTTTGATATCTTCCAGCTTGTAACCATCCTCCTGATACAGCGGAGCATAGTTAAAGGAGCCAGAAAAATGAAGGACACCCTGTTTCTTCAAATGTACTTCTTCCAGATTGGCAAAGAACACATAGTCATTCATCCGGAAAGATACATTCCCTTTCCCGGTGCGATAAGGATAAAATACCTTGTCCGTTCCAGGTATGAAATAAGAATGATATTGCAGATGCTCCGGCGGATTGGAGATTCGCGCCCGCTTCGTCTCCCCTTCATTTTCCCGTTCCACATACAAATCCCACATAACTCCATCCTGCAGTATTTGGGAATGTTCAGCAGGGTCCAATGTCACTTTGCAAATCGTATATTCATCCACACTGTGATCTTCTTCAAAAGTCAGGTAAATTTCTTCATTTGTATAGCGATTCAGCAATAGGAATCGATAAGTTTCATAATCAGCGATATAGGAGGCTTTGATCGGAATCTCCATATAGAAAATCCCCGCATCGATCCGAACCGAGATGGCTCTCCTATTTCGAAGGCTGATGTTTTCCATGCAGTACTTCTCCTCTCAACTTGCAATCCAATCCTTATTATAAATTTCATATGTAGGTAATTCAACAATGCATTTGTAAAGTTCTTTACACATACTTCGTATTTTAAAAGGATTTTTTGCTCTTCCTTAGCATGTTTCATCCCTAGTCATTTATACATTTTCTTAACCAAATACAGGGAATCCAGGTAATTATGTATCCGTTTTCGACAATACTTGCATATATTTGCATTCTATTATCATAGCAGACTTGAAATTTAATTAAAATGTAAATATAATGTTAAATAGGTGTAAATGTTATGATTTATAATTGCACTGTGACAAAGAAGATGAAGACAACTTTTATATATGAAAACCAAAACTATAAAGGAAATGAGGCACAACAATGAAGAAAGTAATTACGTACGGTACATTTGATTTGTTGCACTGGGGCCATGTGAACTTACTTCGCCGCGCGAAGGAAATGGGCGATTATCTTATCGTGGCCATTTCCTCAGATGAATTCAATAAGCTGAAAGACAAGAAGTCTTACCATAGCTTTGAAAACCGCAAAATGATCCTGGAAGCGATTCGTTATGTGGATGAAGTCATCGCAGAGGAAAGCTGGGATCAAAAAGTCCGCGATGTCGTGGAACATGATATTGATGTATTCGTCATGGGCAGTGACTGGGAAGGCAAATTCGACTTCCTTAAAGAATATTGCGAAGTCGTTTACCTGCCGCGTACAGTCGGTATCTCCACTTCTAAGATCAAAGACGATCTTCTAGAAGTGAATAATGGTTAGAGAATTAGCTATTTCTCTCTATCTAGCGTTCTTCAAGACGCTATTCATATTTTTCAAGCTGTTTCCCCAAAAGAACAAAACCACCTTGGTTTCCTCTTTTGGGGATAATGTTTTGTATACGGCTAAATCGCTTGAAAAATGGAATGCGGGAGAAATAGTCATACTGAAGACTCCTTCCTGCCGGGAAGAATTCACTGATCTTGATGCGGAGATCATACCTTTTGCCATGGCGAATATGAGCGGCTTTATCAAAGGCATATACCATCTGGCCACTTCGCGCGTCGTGATGGTGGATAATTATTTCGGATTTCTGGCCGTAACCGACTTCAAGCCCAATGTCACATGCATCCAGCTATGGCATGCTGCAGGGGCAATGAAGAAATTCGGCTTGCAGGATCCTTCTGTCCAGACAAGGAGCCCGAAAGCCCAAGAACGATTCAAGCAAGTATACAGCCGATTTACGTATGTGACGGTAGGGTCCGAAAAGATGGCATCCATCTTCCAGGAGAGCTTCGGACTGTCGAATGCCAATATACTGCGAACTGGTATGCCGCGTACCGATTTCTTCTTCGATGACAGCAGGATTGCACAAATCGAAAAAGAACTTGCCGAGCAATACCCGATCATCAAGAAGCGAAAAGTCATCCTTTACGCTCCCACTTACCGGGATGATGAACTGGCCAAGCCTAAAATCGAGCTTGATATCGAGCAGCTTTACCGGGAGCTGGGACAGGAATATGTTTTGTTCCTGCGCCTTCACCCTGCTGTTACTTGGGATCTGGCAAACTACTATCCAAACTTTGTAATTGATGTCACACACTATAAGAATATCAATCCGCTGCTTTTAGTGACGGATATCTTGATCACCGACTATTCCTCGATACCTTTCGAGTATTCGCTGCTTCATCGCCCGATCATCTTCTTCACATATGATTTGGAGGATTATCAGAAAAAACGCGGCGTATCGGATGAATACCTCGAATCTTTACCGGGACCTATGGTCAGGGATACAAAATCGATAATTAAAGTGATTAAAAAGAACGCCTTCCAATTAGAGAAGGTGCACGCTTTCTCCAGACAATGGAATCAATATTCGAACGGGCATGCAAGTGAACAGCTGGTCCAAGCAATGTATATGTCCAATCCGGCCGTTGCAGCTACTGCCAACCCGTCCACACAAACTTCACGCTGATGTTTATCAGCGTGATTTTTTATGTAAAATGAAAGACCCCTTCTCCTTTTGGAGAAGGGGTCTTTCATTATTGCTGATGCTGCTTGCGCTGCTGTTCTTCTTCCGTCACTTTTGGAAAACCTACCATGTTGAGGATCGGACGATAGCGGTCGCTGATCAATCCAGTGATCTCGACGATCAATTCGATCAGGATTGCCAAGGCAATGATCAGGATTGTCGAGCCCCACATGGTGACTTCTGTGTAAAGGACGCCTGTCATGCTGAAGATCCCGCTGATTGCATAGATGACGATAACAGTCTGGCGATGAGAGAATCCTAGATTCAAGAGACAATGGTGCAAATGCAGCTTATCCGGTGCTGACAGAGGCTTCTTCTGCACAATCCGGCGGATGATTGCAAATGTCGTATCCAAGATCGGTACACCGAGAATGATGATCGGCACGACCAAGGAGAACAAGGCAACGTTCTTGAACAGACCGCTTACCGATAATACGGCAATCATATAGCCGAGGAATAATGCTCCAGTATCCCCCATGAATATCTTAGCCGGGTGGAAGTTGAAGACAAGGAAGCCAAGTGTGCTGCCTAACAGGAGCACGCCCATCATTGCAGACAGCGGGTTGCCCATGCTGATCGCTATCATGGAAATCGTGAATAATGCGATGGCTGAAACTCCTGCTGCCAATCCATCCAAACCGTCAATCAAATTGATGGCGTTCGTTATACCGACAATCCACAAAATCGTAATCGGGATAGCCCAAGCACCGAATTCGATGCGGCCAGCGAATGGCAGTGTCACAAAGTCGATTTGAATACCGCCCAGCACCGTCACAGTTGCAGCTGCAATCTGTGCGATGAATTTAACTTTTGCCGATAGGATGAACTTATCATCCAAAGCACCGATCAGCGTAATCATCGTAGCTCCAATCAGTATCGGCGCCGTATTCGAATCATTCGGCATAAATATCAGGTAACCAATGACGAAACTGATGTAAATGGCCAATCCGCCTAATCGCGGCATGATTTTCTGATGTACTTTCCTGGCGTTTGGTTTATCCGTTGCTCCGATTGCGAATGCCAGCTTTTTCACCATAGGCGTCAGCGCGACCGAAAGGATGAAGCACGCTGCCAGCGCCATGATTAAAGGCGTTATGTGTACCATTCGTATCCTCCTAAATAGCTTGCAAATCGTTCCATGATTGTTATTATAATCCAAGTATCATAACTTACTAGATTTCGACAGTATTCTTAACATGCTCTGTACCATTATAAGGTTTCTGTTGACAAAACACAATTACACACAATGTAAATTTTACATGATGAACGGCTCCAGCGCTTTTACATTTCGTTTACATTTATCAAGCTTCTTTGATGAAATTACTGAGGATGCTGAACATCCGCTCTTTCCCAGATTGAAACGGGACAGGCTCGAAGCTTTCCGTCTGCCGGATCACTTCGCCCAGATCTTCCCCTTCTCCCCAGCTCAGGATATGCCTTTGTTCCAGGAAAATGGATAATAGCTGCAGCTGGTGATCATCATTATGCTCCCCGTATTTTTTCAGCCTGGCTGCTGCAATGACCTTCTTGCCCTTTTTCAAAGCTGAAATGACCGAACCGGTCCCAGCATGCGTGATGACCAATCGTGCATCCTCCATCAGCTGATCCATGACCTCATAATTGACGAATGGCTTGATTGTCAGCAAATCGCTTTCGAACTTCGTATGTCCTGCTTGGACGATGACTTCATCTGTGATGATCCCTTCCCGTTTCAGCCGCTCCACTTCCCTGAGAAGACGCATGAAAGGAAGCTCATGTGTGCCTAAGACGACCAGTATCAATAGATGGACCCCCCATAGACCGCTTTTGGATAAATCTGTTTCATCGTTTCCCATTGGACGATGAACAAATCGGCGATCGGATAGATCAGCTTGCCTGATATGGTCGGGGAAGTGGACTTCGCAAAGCTCTCGATGAAGATGACGCGTTTCCCGAACAGTTTGGCGATGTAGCACATCGGCACGGATGTATGAGCCCCTGTGGAGATGACGACATCCGGACGATGCTTAAGGAATAGGAAAACGGATTTTATGATGTTGTAACTGAACTTGAATATATAGCGGAAAGGATAATTGCGAGCTCCGTAAACAAGAAAGCTCATCGGATGCTTGCCTTTCATTTGTTCCGTTATTTCGGATTTTTCTGTCACGATATGATAGTCATATTCCTTGAATAGCGGCTCCAGCTGCAATAGCTGTGTCAAATGTCCGCCGATAGACGAAATCAGAAGCAACTTTTTCTTTTTCATCACTGATTCGCTCCATTCCAGTTAAGGTGAGATCTATTGAAAGAATTTCCCTGGTTTCTGCTTGAGCAAGCCATACAGGAACCCGAGGAACAATGCCAAATAAAATCCGGATGCCGGTGATGACAGGATGTGCCCGGCAATGAATGCTGCACCGAGACCGATACAAGCCCCGATTCCGCTGAACAATGCTGTCGCGTTCAACGTCCGGAATCGCTGCTTGAAGATGAAGACCAGGATGCTGCCGATGACAAACACCAATGGCAGTACCAAGATGAGTGTCCCGATAAATCCGAAGCCAAAGAACCAGTCCAGGATATCCATCTCGATTATCCTTGGTTCTTCCCCGGTATAGTTCCCGCCGATTCCCATACCGAATGCTTTCTGAATGACAGGTGCATGCTCGAAATAATAAAGCACGGTACCGAAGAATTCTTCCCGGCCATTCAGTGCCATGAGCTGCCAGGAACTCCACTGCCTGACACTTCCGGGAGGCGGAGCCTCTCCTTCTTCCCCTTCTGCCGGTATCGGAGGGGCCTCTGCCTCTTGCTGCTGGGCTGCTTTTTCATTTGCCATATCGACTGATAAGCCAAGGTTGTTTCCGATCGGCATCTCAGGCGAGACGAGGATTGTGACTGCCAGCAGGACAAGGACGACTCCGGCCTGGATGAAGTTCCTTCGTTCGATGATTGCCTGTACAAGAAGAACGATGAATGCAAGCCCGAGCACAAGCAAGGCTGCCCCGAAAGCGACCTTGGTGCCGATCGTGAGCATCGCCCATATCATGACCGCTATCAGAACTGTACATATAATTTGTGCAAAGCTGCTTTTCTTTATGAATAGATAGTAAATGATCGCACCGCAGAAACCCATGCCCAAGATGGCACTGATTTCATTGCCGGAAAAGAACCAGCCGGAATGCCCTTGCTTTTCCAAGTAATCATAGCTCCGTTTCCCGGTTCCTGTTATCTCGGCAAGGAGCATCACCAAACTGACGACACTCGTATTGATGAATAGATATTTCGGCACCATCACTTGCCATTCCCGATTCCCGCCGATATGCCGGAAAATCATCGCATAAACAAGCAGTGCAGTGATGAAGAAGAACGTCTTCAGGATGAATGTCAGCTCGCCAACTGCTGAAACAGGATCCTTCCAGATCATACTGACGCCGAAATTGATGGCAAAGTATACGGCAAGCAAGGTCATATAGATGAGGGTATTCCTGCTCCAGCGCCGATTTGGATAACCAAGCATATACAGTGCCCCGATTGGTATGACGAGCAGCCGGACAGGATTGGATACTGGAATCCCGAAATACGACAGCAGGTCGAGAAACGGCTGAGCTAAGATGAAGAAAATGAACAGTTTTTCGAATGTATGATGATTGTCTTTGAGTTTTTCTGTCAGAGCTTGCAAAATGATTGTCCTCCTTCGTGCCACTCTTGCCAATTACTCAGCAGCGGAGCCGCCTCTTCCCAATAAGATATAGAATGATTTGATTTTCATCAGGAATACGCAGATCAGAAATACGATGACTCCTGCTGCTGCACAGATCAGAATCGTCAGGATTGGCTGTGCATCGCCCAACATGGCTTTGATCAGAAGGACAGCGCCCCCCATGATCAGCACCCCGGCAGTCGTCTTGGCGACATCCGTGAGCATCTCCCGTACAGGTATCCCGCCTGTGAGCTTCCGGAACAGGAGGAAGCAGGCAGTTGCATAAACCAAACCCGTCACCGATGTAGAAAGCGGTATACCGATAAAACCGAAGCTTTCCGTGAATAAGTAGTTGAGCAAGAACTTCAGGCCGATGGATAGGAACCCGAGCCGCATCATGTAATGACCTTTTTCCATCGTATAAAAACCATTGTTGATGATGATGACCAGGCTGTAGAACAATATCGTCCCGAAATAGTAGTAAGCTGCTGTGCTTGTCTCCCCAACATCGTGCGAGGTGAAATTCCCTCTTTCGAACAGGAGGGAGACAATCTCCGGCATCAAGAGCATCATGCCTGTCAGTACGGGCAGCAGAACGAAATACATAATCTGCAAACCGCGGGTGATGTTCGCCTTGAAGCCAGCCATATCTTGCTTGGCATATGCGGCGGCAAGCAGCGGGAATACGATTGTGCCGATGCTCACCCCGACGATATTCTGCGGGAATTGCGTCAGATTCTTAGCCGTATTCAAATATGTAACGAAACTGCTGCCAAGCATATTGGCAAATGAATTATCGATCAGCAGGGTGATCTGCCCAATCATCGCCGTGAGCGCTACCGGGATGAAAATGCGGTAAAACTGTTTGTTTTCCGCCCAATCAATCCTGCCCCTAAGCGAGAGCGTTCGTTTTGGCAGCAACAGCACCAGCTTGAAAAGCAAGCTCAGGATGACACCTGCCAAATTGCCGAAAGCAAAAGCATACGCTCCTATCTCATCCGCGAAGAGAAGAGCACTTCCGATGGTCCCCAAGAGGACGATCGCCTGTGCGAGTACCGATAAGTAATATCTGTTCTCCGCATCGAAGTATGCCTCCAGTACGGCATTGACGCCGACGAATGATAAAGATGAAAGGAAAATGATTGTCATGATCGTTGCCATCTGCGCGTTGTCGCCTGCCAAATTCGGATACAGCAGTCCGATATACAGCGGCGCTATGAAAATGAAAACGATCGATATCAGCAAACTGAACAGGAGCGTGCCTTTCCAGACATCCTGGAGATGCGCCAGCCCCCTGTCCTTTTCCTTGTATTTGATATAACTGGGAACAAATGCGCTCTTCATTCCTGTTGTCAGGAAAAGAATGAACATATTCGGTAATGCAAAGGCTGCATAATAAGCGTCCGCTTCGCTGCCGGCTCCGAAATAATTGGTTATCAGCATATCCCTGATCAACCCGGAAACCTTCAGCACGAGGGTCACGAACAGCAGCAGCAGGCTTGCCATGCGAAGTTTCGACTTCATGATAGGACCTCTCTCTATTTGCCCATGCAGCATGTAGCTCAATGGATGCGTATTGCTGGGTAAATTATAAGACTGAATAGAAAGCCGTTTCAAGGCAATTTACAGTAACTTAACGTAGACAGCAGGGGGTAACACAACTCCATCCCTTCCAGTTACTGGGCTCGGGCATAACTTTACAAAATATTCGTATATTCATACTATTTACAATTACTTCACCATTGATTAACAGTTGCATAATAATCCTTTGCTAGACTTGGTTCGACATATCCTAGAAAAGGAATGGAGTGTACGTAGTGAAAATAGCTGTATTGATTCCATGCTACAACGAAGAACAAACAATCGGCGATGTCATCGATGCCTTCCGTAATCAGCTGCCGAATGCGGACATCTATGTGTTCGACAACAATTCGAAGGACAAGACGAGTGAGATCGCCCGGCGGCATGGCGCCATAGTCCGCCATGAATACCAGCAAGGAAAAGGGCATGTCGTCCGTTCGATGTTCCGGAATATCGAGGCAGACTGCTATGTGATGGTCGATGGGGATAATACGTATCCTGCTGAATTCGTCCATGACCTGATTGCCCCGATTCAGGAAGGACGCGCCAATATGGTCATTGGCGATCGGCTGTCCAACGGCACCTACGTAAAAGAGAATAAACGCAAATTCCATAACCTCGGCAATACGATGGTGAAAAACTGTATCAACTTCCTATATAAAAAGAAGCTTTCCGATATCATGACCGGCTATCGTGCCTTCGATCGTCTTTTCGTGAAGACAATGCCGATCATGAGCCCGGGCTTCGAGATCGAGACAGAGATGACCATCCATGCCCTTGATAAGCGGCTGTCGATCGTCGAGGTGCCGATCATTTATCGGGACCGCCCGGAAGGAAGCTATTCAAAATTGAATACATTGGCTGACGGCCGCAAGGTGCTGTATAAAATCTTCTCGCTGTTCAAGGAATACAAGCCGATGCTCTTCTTCACAGCCTGGTCCGCCCTGTTTCTCTTACTCGGATTGGCTGTCGGCGTCCCGGTGATTGCAGAATATTTTGCCACACAGTACATCACCCGGGTACCTTCCGCCATCCTCGCTGTCGGGCTGGTCGTCCTGTCGGTGCTGAGTTTTGCTTGCGGTGCCATATTGGATACGGTGGCATCCAATCATCGCAAACAATATGAATTGGAAATGAACCGGATCCAGGCAGAAAGCAAACCAAAACCTGTCCAAGGTATGACGAGAACTGGGGGCTCCATGTAATGACGCGCGTTCCAAACCTTTTGATCAGTGTGGCTGCAGGTCTTGCAGCCACTATTTCTGTATTAGCCATCATGCAGGCCAGACAGGATACATCCCTTTTGAAGTATGTCGTCCTTTCCATTGTCGGCATAGGTTTCTTTTATGCATTTCTCCGGTATCGCAAGCAGATCATCCAGTCTGTCATGGAAAAACGCTATATAACGGCAGGCATCGCTTTACTCTCTGTCTATACGCTGATCAGCCTGATGGACTGGCCGCTGTTCGTCAATCGGCCTTGGTATGAGACAGTCATCATCGACCTCATTTCACTTGCGGCCATCTTCTGTTTCTTCTCGTTCATCGCCTTCCTCTTGCTGAAAGGGGGCAGCAGATGGCAGCGGACAGACGCAAGCAAGTGGCAGATCCTATGGTATATGCTGCCGATGATCTTTGTTTGGATGTTTTACTTGCTTGCCTTCTTCCCTGGAAATATGAGTCCGGATTCACTGAACCATTGGCGGCAAGTGGAGAATATGGAGTTTAACAACTGGCATCCATTCGCATATACGATGGTGATTTTGGTGCTGACGCAGATTTGGGATTCGCCGGCTGTCATCGTCATATTCCAAATCCTTCTCATGTCGTTTGTGTATGCTTATGGGATTTATTCCTTCCGTCAATACGGACTTGGAAAGAGAATCGCCTGGGTTGCGGCTCTTCTATGGGCTGTATTGCCGATCAATGGCATCTTCTCCACCATTCTATGGAAGGACGTCGTCTATAGCACCTTCATCGTCTTTCTGACTATCTTTGTCATGAAGACGATATTGCAGGAAGGGGAAAATTTGCGGACGTGGAGCGGGATAGCAATATTCACTGTCGCATTGCTAGGCATTGCCTTCTTCCGTAATAACGGCCTGCCGATCGCCGTCCTAACTGCCATTGGGATGCTCCTCGTTTACCGGCGCAGCTGGAAGCAGCTGCTGACACCGCTTGTGCTTGTCTCGGCACTTTATATAGTTGTCACCGGACCGGTATTTACGGCTTATGATATCCAATCTGCCAATCCTAATGAATCCATGAGCATCCCGACTCAGCAAATTGCTGCGGTGGTCTCCCAGGATGGAGAGCTGACTGAAGAGCAGCTTGCCTATTTGGATACGATCCTGCCCATTGAGGATTGGGATGCGTATAATCCCTATCTGACGGATCGGATCAAATTCCATGACAACTTCAAGGATGATGTCATCGTGGCAGATATGGGCAAGTACTTATCGGTTTGGTTCGATATCGTCAAGCAGAATCCTGCCATCGTCATCGAGGCCTATCTCAAGCAAACTTCCCTGGTATGGCAAATCAATAAACCGATTGATGGCTACACCAATCCGTACACGATCGATGTTGATCCGAATGAAATGGGACTGGAAACAAAACCGGTGAGCCAGACATTATATGATGTATTGGAATACGGATTGGAAACATCCCGCTACCATACGGAAGAGCTTTTCTGGCGCCCGGCGGTATTCAGCATCCTCATCATCCTGTTCAGCTTGATTGCATCCCGCAAGCTCGGGGCGATTGCTTGGCTGCCGATTTTGCCTGTCCTGTTCAACACTGCTACAATCCTTGTCGGTTTGCCGGCACAGGACTATCGCTATCAAGTCAGCAATGCAATGGTGAGCATCTTTTTCCTCCTGTTTGCCTGTCTGTATAAAAAGGGAAAGGAGCCCGGCGATGGAGAACGCACAGTCCGGACACGACAGCCCTGACAAGCAGAAACTGGGTATCGCCCTGATTCTTTTGTCGGCCGTCTTTACAAGTGTCGGTCAGTTATTATGGAAAATCGCAGATGGAAATATCAACATCCCGCTCCTGATTGGCTGTATCTGCTATGGGGCAGGAGCGGTGACAATGATGATCGCCTTCCGTTTTGGCAAGCTTAGCGTGCTGCACCCGCTGCTGAGCCTTGGTTATGTATTTGCATTGATAATGGGCGCGATTCTATTGGATGAACATATATCAGCCACGCATATACTCGGAACAGCATTGATCATTGTCGGGGCAATCTTGATCGGGGGTGGGGAAAATTAGCTGGGTCTTGCTGCTCTCCTGTACCATACTCGGAGCTGGCGGAGGATTTTTCTTCAAACGGGCAAGCGACCCGTCCGTACCCACGTATCGGACATTGCTGGCCGGACTGACGTGTTACGGTTCTGCTGCCTTGATCAATATATATGTGCTTACGATGCTGCCTTACTCCATCGTCTTTCCGCTGACAAGCATAACCTATGTATGGACGCTATTGCTGTCGTATTATCTTTTGAAAGAGCATATCAAATTAAAGCAAATAGCCGGTGTCGGCCTGCTTGTCGCCGGCGCTGCCTGCCTTGTCATATAAGAAGACGGCTCCCGCCTTATGTTTGGGAGCCGTCTTCTTTTTCTATCGTTGTATTGACTAATCGGTAGGGGCGGACCCGCACCAATTCCGTAAATTGTTCCGAAACATGCAAGGTGGAAAATTTGAAGTCCGTATCTGCCCAGCGCATGATGAAGCCGACAGTGGCAGCCATCTGGAAGTGGATCATCAAGTCATAATCAACCGGGATCCGCGGACTTTCCGTTTCCAGATAAAACGCACCGGATAAGCATCGGACAAAGACGTCCAGCATCTTTTCCCCCATATCGGGATAAAGGATCCGCAATGCCTTCAAGACATTTCTTTCTTCATAGATATGGGTGAATATACGCATCGTCGAAGGAGCCTGCTCCTGCAGGTCGACATAAGCCCTGTCTTTATACGGCTCCAGCAATGCAACGGCTATGCCATCCAGGAAATCGTTAAGGATCCTTTCCTTCAGACACTCCTTATCAGTGAAATGCTTATAAAAGGTGCCGCGATTATAGTCAGCTCGATCCGCAATCTGCTGAATGCTGATCCGTTTATCCTCCTGGGTCAGAATCAAATCCACATACGCCTTTTTAAGCGCCTTCACACTTCTTCTGCTGCGTCGGTCAGTCTTCACTTTCATTAACAAAACCGCCTTCATTGTTTATTAATTATCTCTTTGTTATATGTAATAAGTCTTTTTGTTGATTAGGTTACAATACCTAGATTATTGAGCATTGTTACCTAGCTGTCAATGCGCTAAGATTACTATGATAATGCATTGTTGAAAATTTCAGTCAGTTACTTCCATATAAAAAGCAAAGGGGGCTCTCACAGTGAAGGAATTCAAAGGACAGGTTGTATTGATCACTGGTGCTGCCGGCGCTATTGGATCATCGGTCGCGAGAGCTTTTGCGGAAGCAGGCGCGAAGCTTGCGCTGCTCGATCTTTCAGAGGAGGCATTGGAAGCAGCCACTGCAACCATCGAAGCAGACAAACTTTTGCTCCCTGCAGACGTTACCATAGAGACAGATATCGAGAATGCTGTCAAGGCGACATGCCGCCGGTTCGGACGAATTGATGTATTTATCAACCATGCCGGCATCAGCGGCGATTTCGTCCATATAACGGAACAAACGGTAGAAAGTATGGAGGAAGTGCTCCAGGTGAATGTAGTCGGCGCCTTCCTCGGATTGAAACATGTATTGCGTGTCATGACAAAACAGGAAAGCGGCGTGGTAGTCAATACAGGATGCAGCGGCAGTCTGCTTGGCGGTCCCGGCATGAGCACCTATGTAGCCTCGAAGCATGCCATACTCGGACTGAATAAGACTGCAGCATTGGAGGTCGCAGAGTATGGTATCCGTGTCAATGCCGTTTGTCCTTCCTCTATCGATACGGAATGGATGTCTGCCATCGAGACAAAGGCAGCCAAAGGAAATGAGAAAGCGGCACGCCGCGGTTTTGAAGCGAGTGTGCCGATGAAACGATATGGGGAAGTCGATGAGGTGACCGGATTGATACTATTCCTTGCCTCTGCCCGGTCCAGCTTCATCACCGGCTCTTATTTCAGGATCGATGGCGGCCAAGGTACAACTTCCGTCTAAAAAAGAAAGACGAGCGGCAGAATACTGTCCGCTTCGTCTTTTTTAATTGGACTCAAATTCTTCTTTAAGTTTTTCATAGAGGATACGGGCACCTTCCGGGCTTAAATACAGATTATCTGCATATTGCTTGTTTTCCGGTGTTATTTCTCCCGTTACGGCACAAGTAAAACCAGGCTGATATTTTCGGAAGATGATCTTGTCGCCTTCGACAAAAATTTCAACAGGATCTTTCTCTTCTATGCCGAACTCTCTTCTGATTTCTTTCGGCACGACGACACGGCCTAGATGATCGACCCGTCTCGTAATCCCAGTACTCTTCATGAAAATGCCTCCTTTACTGTGATACTCTCACTATACTATATTTTTCTAATTATTGAAATTATTATTATCACAAAAAGGGCGCAAACACTGCTAATGTTCGCGCCTTTTTCCTACCGCAATATTCCTTCCAGTTCCTTGCGTGTATTGTCTGTTATCGCGGCATCAGAGCCGAGATAGAAGATTTCCGGCTGATCGCCGATCTTATTGAGGAAGACCCTTGTCGGCTTGGTTACAGCATCCGGTCTTGTCAGGACAATCGGGGCATCATACTTGGCTGCCAGCGGGGCACCTGACAGACTATCCACTGTCGTCTGCCCGTTAGCGAAGAATACTTGATCCGGATTGGTTCCATGATACTTCGTGATCACCGCTGCATTTGTCGAATAACGATCAGGGCCATATACACGCTCGACCGATGCACCAAGCTGCTTGATTTGATCGGATACACGTTTTGAAACGACGGTCTCGCTGCCGATGATCGTCACTTTTTTGATACCATTACGTTTGATATAGTTCTTAACCTCATCATGCAGCTGATCCGTTCTTGTAAGCAGGATAGGGATTCCTTCGCTTCCTGCATGCGGCCCGATTGTCAGGGCATCAGGGGATTTCTCATCTCCGACGGCCAGGAAGATTTCCGATGGCTTACTTGAAACCGACGCTACTTCTTCTGCCACTTTTACAGCTGTCGCATATCGATGGGAACCAGCTACACGCTCGATCCTGCTATCAGGGAAATTCTGACGCAGGCTGCTCTCGACACTTTTCGAAATGGCTGGTTCTGCGCCTACGATATAGATCGTGGAAGGATCCAGACGCTCTATTTCGGTAATGGTCACTTGTTCGAGCTTGTCCTGGTCAGTCAAAAGAAGCGGTGAATCCAGCTGTGCTGCCAGCACGCTTCCGGTAAAGGCATCGATTGGCAGGTCACTGCGGCCAAGCACGACTGCTTCAGGAGATTCCAAGTGCCAGCCAAAGTTGGAGATGCTTGCGCTTGTAGCATTGCGGCGGGCACCTTCCAGATTGTGTACGACTACTGGATCCTTGCTCAGATAACCGCTTGCTACATATCCCGTTTTCCCGCTGCTGGTGCGTACAGGATACCAGACATAATGATTTACACTGGAATCATTGGCAGTATAGCCTCCAGTGATTGTCAGCTTCTCACCGCGAGGCAAGGTGCCGATGGCTGACCCATTCGGGCTGCTGCGCAATGTGAGCTTATCCGCAGTCACGTAAACCGTGCTTCCATTCCCATAATTCTGGGTGCTTTCATGCAATGGGCCGGGGGTGGATACTTGATTTGTCTGGAAGGAGAAATAGGAACCAAGCTTCCCGCTGATCCTGCCCGGTGTTAAAAGGTGGGTCGGGAATGGCGTCGTTGCAACCAATGAGTTATTTTCCATTTCCTTATAAATAAGCTCCTGGTAAGCAGTCTGCGGATTGGCTATCGGATCATTCCGCTCCAGGCGGCCATTATATGCCAGAATGGCAAAGTACCAGTTTTCCAGCTTATCAGGATTCCCGTCATTGACTTTCGGTATCAGATTATAGGCTAGAGTGGATTCGGCTTTTGCATTGGCTTCATTCCATTTATCTTTCAAAATTTGCATACCGCGATCGATATTATAATCGATATCGTGCATCAGCTTTTGGATTTCCTGCTTGTCGCTTCGATCATAGTCAGAGACCTGCATGATCCCGATACCGATGCAGTCGTAGCCGATCACTACATTCGATCCATCCGAAACGCTGCAGGAATCCTGATACGCAGGCGTGGTGCCAGTCCAATACTGCTTCCATCCGCTTTCACGGAAAGCGATGGATTTGACGATTTCCGGCGGCACATCATATTTGACGGCTGCCGCTGTCAGCTTACGGCTGATCGTGTCATAGCTTGGGTTCGTATATCCGGCTGCACTTGCACGGAATGTACGTGCCTTTGTACTGCTTTCTGCCGGTTCCGTTCTCTTATCTTCTTTCGTCACTTGCTCCTGTGCTACCGTGAATGCCTCGATATATACTTCCTTTGGCTCGGCAAGCGGCACATCCTGTTCGATTTTCGGATAGCTGACTTCAAGCTCGGAACGGTCCTTCGCAACAGTGAGCCTTGCCCCTTCATATAAATCAGATTGATAAATGCGTTCCAGCTTTTCGCTTGTCACATGCAACACATCGAATTGCAAGGCTTGGGCAGTACCATGCGTACGATATTCAACAATCAAATAGGAATCGTCAGCCATCTCGGCTTCCTGGATGGAAGCTATATCGGCATCTGGAATCGTGGAATCATAAAGTGTCCCGGCATCCCCCATGATTCGGAGCGTACCATTTTTATCATTCGTAACTTCGACTGTTTTCCCATCCGGCAATTGTACCGTCGCAGTGCCAGTTGAAAAAGTATGGCTGGACGATTCTGCCTGCACATCAGCCGGCAGGATCCATGCCATACATGTGAGAAATAGACCAGCACCAAAAACAATGAGATACGTCGCTCTGCTTCTTTCCACCTGTTACCCTCTTTCTTTGCTAGATTCGCAGTACAAAACGCTTATGTCGATTTTTGTAATGCTTCTTTTAAACTATAAAAAGAGCAGGCGGAATTTACTAGATGCTCAGAACAAACTTAACAATGCCAAGCCTGATTTTACAATCACTTAATAAAAAAGCCCAACCACAGTTGGACTTCATACAGAAAAAATTTCCGTCAAACGAGGCTTGATCGCCTCGACTTCATAAGCGGCAGCTGTTTGCTTTGCAGCTTCCCGCATGGATTGCTTTGCCTCTTCCGGCAATTCCATATAAGTATCAATGCTTGCCGCAAGCCCCTCTGCCGAACCCGGCTCAAACAGAAAGCCGTTGCGGCCATTTTCCATATAGTCCAGCAGACCAGCCATGCTGCTGCCAATCACAGGCGTACCGCAAGCCATCGCTTCCAGACCGACTAGACCGAGGCTTTCCCCTTCCCGCATCGTCGGGAAACAGAACACAGTCATGCTGTTGTATACACTATTCAGCTTTTGCTGGGACAAAAGCGGGAAATGGACAAGATGATCCCGCAAGCCATAGCTGTCCACCATTGTTTCGAAGCTTTCTTTTTCCAGGCCATCACCGATGAACAATAACTTGCAGTTCCCTAGCTTCCCCTGCTCCTTCAGCAGCTTGGCTGCCTTCAAATAGACATCCCAGCCTTTTCCGCGATCGATCCGGCCGACGAATCCGATATAGCTGTAAGCAGGATCTATTTCCAGTTCTCGGCACGCAAGCTTTGTTTCCTTTTCAAAGAAGGTTTGCTTGTCGATACCGCCGGAAGGAAATATTTCAATTCGATTCGTCAACCCATACTTCTGCTGCACAAGCTCCTTATAATAAGCACTCGGTGTGATGACAGTGTCCGACTCTTCCAGCAGCCGCTTCACATAGGGCTGATATTTTTGCCGTTTCTTAAACTCCGGCACCACATCGCTGCCATGCACATTCGTATAGATGACCATCTTCTTATTCAATTTCTTGGCAATCAATACTGGTATGGAATTATGTGTTGCATAGTGCACATAAGTGACATCATATTTCCGGAATAACGATTTGCCGATCACTTTAAAGAAGTGGCTTCCATAAGCGATCAATTTTCCGATCGAACCGGCCTGTTTGGTAACGACGGTGCGGTCGAAAGCCACCCCCGATCGGGCAAGGATCTTCTCTGTATTTTCGACGAAAACCCCATAATTGGGGTGCTGCTTGCTTGGATACATATTTGCGATCAAATGAACTTTCATACAATGGGCCCCTTACGTACGTGATTGTAAACAAATTGTACGCTTATTCGACAAGGCTTGCAGTAGAATCAACCACTTCTTTAAAAACAATTTACAATCAATGATCAAGCAAACCAAGCAGGAATTCATAGCCTGTAAATGAATCCTTCCAAGTCGACCAAGCCATCTGATGCGGTTTCCAAGGTGTAACGAAGGGCTCGTTCTGATAGTGATCTCCCTGCTTGGCCGGAATGAATGCCCCCGCTTCGAGACCGGAGGTGACAGCAGCCTGCTTGTCATTCTGTGCCCCTATTTCCACCTTTGCCGTAAATAGCTGACCATTTGCCATTTTCCAGATTCGATCGTCTTTCACTTGGCTTGGCTTGACTGCCGGAGCCTGACGGGCAAAATCAAGCAAGATATCGGTATCCAAATGATAGCCAGCCACAAGCTGATCAGTTTGTTCCTCTTCGGAAGCGTAGGATGCTTCGAATCTATAAGTGCTTTCTTGTGCCGCAGCAACAGGCTGTTCCGCCAAATCCGCGATTTCCCCTTCCAGGACAGGACCGCCGTCACGGAGCTTCGCTTCGACCGCCATCCCGTCCTGTACCTGCTTGCGCTCCGCTTCCGTCAGCTCACCGGAAATGACAAGCTCCTTGCTCTCCAAGGTGACGATCGGCCCCTCACCGGTTTGCCTGACTGATTTCACCGTGCCGGCTGAAGGACTCGTCACGGTCACATACTCCCCTGTTTCCTCCAATTCCGACAGCTGTGCCTCGGCTGCTGTCAGCTCTGCATGCTTCTGGGCAAGCTCTTTTTCCAAACCGATACGATATTGCTCCTGCATTTGGGCTGTCTGCTCTTCTGTCGCCTGACGCAGCGCCTCATTTGCTGCATCGGCATCTCCCCCATCCTCCGTTGGCACGATCGGTTCCATAGGAGCTGCAGCTGCCTCGATGTCCCCAGCTCCCTCCACAGCCGAGATGGCCTGCTCCACTGCCTCGGCCTGCTGCTCAAGCGTTGTGATCGCAGCCGTCAACTCGCGATATGTCTTCCCATAATCAGCTGCTTTATAAGTAAAGAGATCATCCCCTTCTTCAATCGTATCACCAGGCCTGACAAGGATTTCGGACATCGACCCTGATTCCGGATCCAAATAGACCGGCACTTCTTCTGCAGATGTCAGCACAGCGGGGACGGATAAAGTCTCCTTTACATCCTGTGCTGTCACCTGTTCCCACTTAGGTATGAAATTCGTCCTGCCCACCTGCCCTTCATCATCCAGGGACAAAATGACGATATTGACCAGTACGAGGACGATTCCCAATGGCAATACTAGCTTTTTCATCATCCTATATAGACCTCCTATGCGAAGATGAAGGCAACAATCTTATTGCCGATACCGCCAAACAATGTCAGCAGAAGTACATAACAAAGATAGATCATGCCGGCAACCGCCCATACATGCCAGCGTTTTGCCGGATACAGCCCAAGCAGGCACTTGGCCTGGAAATACAGGATGAACAGTTGGAATAAAGATATGGCACCAAATAAGCTGATGATCCAAGGTCTGTCCGTGAACAAATCAGCAAGGATGCCGAGCGAGAAGGGTGAACGATCCCATTCCAGACCGGCAGCCGGCAATAAAAGCAGCCAGGAGACGGCTTCCAGCAGAAATACCATGCTTGCGCTTAATTGGATGATCAGCAGTTTTTGATAAGGAATTTCATAAAAAAGATAGAATACAAGCGACACAACAAAGATTATAAGCAATCCGAGAACCAGCCCCGAGACGGCCCGTCCGATCATGAACCAAAACTTGGCGTATTCATAATCCGAGCCTATGTAGTCTGATTTCAATTGATTCAACGCCTCCGTACCAGCACCCACCCATCCGAGCGCTGCATAAACCAGGCAAAATGCCAGCAGGATCAGAATCGTCCACAGCCAATGGCCGCGAAGCTCCTCCGCTTCCCGCAGCTTGAATAATGTCTCCTTCGCATTTGTCAGAAGACGGAAAGGATTCGTATGATATGTCATGTTTTGTCATCCTTTTTCTATGTATATAGTAAAAGATTACCGTAACTTTTAGAAAATTGCACATATATTTACAATAAAAAAATAGACTGGCAAAACGCCAGTCTATTTGATGAGACTGTTGCTTGGTCGCAGGGCAGTACGAGGCTTCGCTTGTCTTGGGACAGTCGGGTTGCTGAGCTTCCCTTTCATATATTGCAAGCCCATGTAAGACAGCAGGGACACCGCATATAGAATCGGGGCATATAGAAGGCCCCAGGCAAATGTATGCGTGATGTTCGATTGATCCAGCGCTTGATCGAAAATACTTCGCCAAAATGTATGGATCAAATAAATGCCGACTACATTCTTTGCGACTATGCTGACATAACGGTGATTTCCGATATGCCGTGCTTTTAGGGTAAACAGCAGGAGAGCTATCGTCAAAGGAATCGTGCTGATGAAATATTCCCCTTGCGGCAAGTCCAGTCCATAATGCAGGAGATAACGTTCGATCAGCTGCAGGATAAAACCGGCAGCTATAACCATTCCTATCGTTTTCAAACGGATTGCTTGGGCTTTCTGGATGATTTGCTTTTCATACAATCCAAAGCAAGCACCAAGCGCTGTATAAAATAATCCGAAGTAAATACCGTTTCTCGTCGTTTCCTCCATGGTGACGTGAAACAATGGTCCGTAGGATTGTCCGAGGAGACCGATCAAATTAAGCAGAAGACCTGCCAGCAAGGTAAGCTTCAGGAGCCGCAGCCTGTAGGCAGCGTAAATGATGATGATCGAAAAGATCAAAGCGAACATGAACCAAAGCTGATATTGCGTATAGGATATCCCGTCCAGCAATGTACGCCACTGGAAGGTATCCTGAAAATAAGCTGTCAGCTGGGCTTTCTGCTCATTCATCGTCCCGGAGGAAGTGGTCAGCATCCTGATGAAATCATATATCCAATAAAAAGAAAACCAGGCGGCAAGCAGACCGATCAGCTTTCCCGTATAGCGTTTGAAATACGCGAATGTGTCATCTGTCCGTTGCAGCTTCATAGCGAATAAATAGCCGGATGCGGCAAAGAAGAATGGGACAGAGAAACGCGCCAGTGTATCAATGATGAATGCCCAAATTTCCCCATTTCCGAAGGGGACGGCTGTATCCCGGAATGTATGCGTATGGATACAAACGACTCCGAAGATGGCTAGGCATTTGAAGAAGTCGATGGTATAGTTTCTCGTCATTTGCATCTACCTGCTTTCTTTTTTAAGAAATCATATCCGTCTTTTCTTCTTTATATACCCTCAGCCTTCCATATCGCAATAGCTTTAACAGAACTGTAATGACAACACAAACTGGATGAAATATGATTACAAACTCTATCCATCAAGTCCTTATTTTTCCCACAAAAAAAAGCACTTACCGTTGTAAGTGCTCAGCTTGTCCGGCAGAGTGCCTGTATCAGCAGATCCAGCTTCTTCGCATCGCTTGGCGCCTCATATCCGGGCTCCTGGAAATATTCGTCGAATGCCGATGCCAATGCCTGGAAACGGCTGTCATGCAGGATGGACTGGCAGCATTCGAAAAGCTGCTTGTATTGCTCGATGTAACGAGCCATCTTTTTATCGAATCCGCTGAGATGATTAGCTGACGGCATACCGAGGAACGCGGTAACTGCCGGATCATATATCGGATAATGGACATTCAATAAATGCAGCATATGGGTCACTTGCGGAAATTGCATCGAAGGGTTGCCCCGGCGATTCTTCACTTCGAATAATGCTGCTGTCAAACCGACAATGCTGCGCTTGTCCGGCTGACGTGCAGCTTCTTGAAACAGATGGAAAAAGGTCTGTTCGAATTCCTCGGTTAAATTCGGATTGACCAAGCCTATGTAATGTCTCAATACATAGCGGAATACCGGATGATGTTCAGGCCGCCTTGCTTCCCGCCTTAAAAATGCATCGAGGGCAATATCCTCCCGTCTGATTGATGCAAAAAGCTCATCCTGCTGAAGCAGCAGCTGCTCCATCAGGTCTGTTCCAGTGTATGTGGTGCGCATAAGACAGGTGTCCTCCTCCACTTTCAAGCTCATTATGATAGTTTACATGATAACATAACAGCTTCGGCAGAAGAAGCGATTGATCATTCAGGAAAGTGACTGTCCTATGAAGAAGTGCTCATTGTTCAGCAGCGCGATGACAGTGCCCGTCCGTTTATATTGCTGGTCGAAGGAGCGCTCCGATGTTTCCGTGAACAAAACGGTACCATTATAGAAGCTGACTCGGGTGCGGCTTTTTGTTTCTTTGTAGGATTGTATGTGATAGAAAGACAGCCAGACGCAATGGGAATTCGTAGGTGAGGAAGTCGGAAGCATAAAAACACCATGAGCAGGATGCACAGGGATAGGCACCTTCTTATCTGTCCGCAGCAGCCTGCCGATTGCATGCACCCTGCCTTCATAGGAAGAACCATATTGCATACAGCTATGATCGATGATGGCAAGAGGTGATTGTTCCACCCAAATTTCTTTATCGGCTTCGAGGACACGAGCTTGATAGATTGGATCATTCAGATGAAGGACAGCTATGGTATTGCGATTGATGATATACTGATCCCTTTTTTCTATTTGCATGATTTCCCCCTCCAATATTGGCTTACAAGACTATATTACTATAAACCGGTCTTCCAATATGTAAAGGAGATGTAAAAAATAGTAAAAAAGAACGAAGCAGTATGCTTCGTTCCCTCATTTGATGGCAAATGTGATTTCTGCTTCGCAAGCAAGCTCCCCATCAACGGTCGCAGTCGCTTTTCCTTTGCCGACCGGTCCTTTCAGGCGGATGATTTCCACTTCCAGTTTCAATGTATCACCTGGTTTTACTTGGCGTTTGAAGCGGCATTTGTCGACACCGGCAAGAAAACCGATCTTCCCTTTGTTCTCTTCTTTCATCAGCATCGCAAACGCACCTGTCTGTGCAAGGGCTTCGATGATCAATACTCCCGGCATTACCGGATAATCAGGGAAATGCCCTTGGAAGAATGGTTCATTGATCGTCACGTTCTTCTTTCCGACAGCACGTTTCCCTTCTTCGATTTCCGTTATTTGATCCACCAGCAAAAATGGATAGCGATGCGGGATTATTTCTTTGATTTGTTGTACATCATACATAATATGGTGAGCCTCCTGAATGGTTGTCTTTCCTAACGTATTATACCAAAAATGAAGCTTGTATGTTTCATGTGTTTCCAGGTTGGGGTATGGTTCCATAAAAGTGCTGGGAGGTAGGTCAAATGCTGAATCTTTTATTATGGATCGGCATCATCGTAGTCGCGTTCTGGCTCATTGGTGTCATTTTCAATATTCTCGGAGGTATCATCCATATCTTCCTCGTCATCGCCGCCATCCTGTTTGTCATTTATGCGATCAGGAAAAGCAGGGGCAGGACATAAAAAAAAGGCTTGCTCCCGCAATCGGGAGCAAGCCTTTTTCAGGACTTCTCGTTGATCAAATCATAGATGTGTGTCCATGTATCTCGTTTGAGGACGTCCAGTGCATTGCCATCTCCAAGTACTCCATACCCAAACAGCATGCCAAGCAGCAGGAAGATGACGAGGATGATCGGCACCACCAGCAAGCGAAGCCAAATCGGGAACAGCCTTCTCCGCTGTTTCTTCGGCGCCTTCTCTCCTTCTGCCTGGTTTTTCTTCTCATATTGTTCCTTTGTCTGGAGTTTGGATGCATTACTCGGCATAACGTTCTGGCTCCTTACTAATTATCTTATCTGGTTGATGAGACTGCTCATCTGATCACTCATGGAAATCGAACGGGCATTGAATTGATAGGCGCGCTGTGTATTGACCATTGCAGTCATTTGTTCACTTAGATCGACATTCGAGCCCTCCAGGCTGCCTGCCTGCAGTTCGACTTCATCCGGAGCCAATCCCCGTGCAAGTGCCGGATCATTCAGCTCAAAGGCCGTATCGCCGGTTCTGGTCAGCACGCGCGGATTATCGATTGCCGTGATCTCAAGGTTCGCTTCCACAGCAGTCTGGCCATTACGGCCAACAACGATTTCTCCGCTGTCATTGATTGTAATACTATCAAAATCAGGCTGTAATGCAATAGGACCATCGGCACCGTTGACAAAGTCTCCATCAGCTGTTGTCAGCGCCACTGTCCCGTCCTGCTGCGGCTGAAGATAGAAATTCCCGGCACGCGTGTAGCGCTGCTGTCCGTCTTGTCCAGTGATGGTGAAAAATTGATTGTCATTCACCAATGCGGCATCGAGATTGCGATCTGTCGTCTGGATCGTCCCTTTCGTCATGAGCGGATTCGTACTGCTCATATAGGCTCCCGAGCCGATGCGGATGCCGTCACTTGTACTCCTGTTATCCGTGTTCGCCTCATCATTCGGCGGATTGTCCAGCTGCTGATAAAGCAAGGAAGAGAAATTGGAGGTTTGCGCTTTGTACCCTGCTGTACTCGAATTTGCCATATTATTCGCGATCAAATCCAATCGCTGCTGCAGCTGTCCCATCGTTACCGCAGCCTGTGTCATCATTCTGCTCATCTTGCTCCTCCTTTACAGCTTCCCTACTTCATTGACTGCTTTTCCAAGACTCTCATCATAAGCCGTCATGACCTTCTGGTTCATCTCGAATGTTCGATATGCCTGCATCATATCGGTCATCGTCTGCTCCATATCGACATTGGAACCCTCTACGGCACCTTGGACGATGTTGTATGCAACCCCGGCCGTCGCCCTGGCATCTTCTGCCTGCGCTTCTTCACTTGCGGTATATACATTCTCTCCCTGCTTGTCCAGCAGATTTGCATCCTGTACGTAAGTCAATCCGAGCTGGATGTTTCTGCCATCGGCGAATTGCATCGTGCCATCAGCTGTCATCGTGTACGTCTGATCGTTCGTCTGGATCGGGTTTCCATCGGCATCCAATATGTAGCTGCCTTGATCATTTGTCAGGAAACCTTCCGCATCGATCGTAAAGCTGCCATTTCGGGTGTAGGCTTCCCCATCCGCGGTTTGGAGGTTGAAGAAGACGGAGCCATTCTCATCCGGATATGCACCATCCACCAATGCCGTATCCGTACTGATGCCTGTTTCACGCAAATCCCCCTGCACGAAATTCGGGATCGTCTCTTGTACATACACACCTGAATTGATGTTCCCGATTTCCCTCGAAACGGAAATGTAGCGGGAATCATCGACCGATGCCGGCTTGCTCTCCGTCGCTTTCAAAAGCATTTCGGGAAAGGCCCGAAGCTGGCCTTGATCTGCCTTGTATCCATTCGTATTCGCATTGGCTAAGTTATTGGACAGTACTTCCTGCTTGCGCTGCTGGGCGAGCATACCGGATGCAGCAGTATATAATCCTTTCAGCAATGTGTGATCCTCCTAAGTAGTCTGATTGCCAAAAATATTGGTTTCCATTACTTATATCGGCAGATTCCTAAACGAATTGAACCTCTTCTGCATACAGAAGAGGTCAATTTCTCAAACTACTTTGCGTTTCTCTAGTTTGTCGATATTTTCAAGCATGATGCCAGTGCCTTTTGCCACACAATCCATCGGATCTTCGGCAATGAAGACAGGAACCTTCAGCTGCTCTGCCAGCAGCTGGTCGATACCATGCAGCATCGCGCCGCCGCCAGTCAGGATGATACCGCGATCGATGATATCCGCGGACAGCTCTGGAGGAGTCTGCTCCAGTACCGTGCGTGCCGCTTGTACAATCAAGGCAACCGATTCACGCAATGCTTCTTCGATTTCTTCCGAATGGACAGTGATGGTGCGCGGAAGACCGCTTACCATATCCCGGCCGCGGATATCGATCGATTCCTGACGCGCTCCTTGGAAGACGGTCGCGATCTCGATCTTGATATTCTCGGCTGTGCGTTCCCCGATCAATAGCTTGTATTTGCGTTTGATATACTGCAGGATCTCTGCATCGAACTTATCCCCGGCCATTCGGATGGATTGTGCAGTCACGATGTCCCCCATGGACAGAACTGCGACATCCGTCGTACCGCCGCCGATATCGACTACCATATTGCCGCTTGGCTGGAAGATATCCATCCCTGCCCCGATTGCAGCTATTTTTGGTTCTTCTTCCAAATACACCTTCTTACCGCCTGATTTCTCTGCTGCTTCCTTGATTGCTTTTTGTTCGACTTTCGTGATGTTCGTCGGGCAGCAAATCAGCATGCGCGGTTTGGATAGAAAACCTTTTACATTGATCTTGTTGATGAAATAGCGAAGCATCGCTTCTGTCACATCAAAATCAGCAATTACGCCATCCTTAAGCGGACGAATCGCTTCAATATTGCCAGGTGTTCTGCCTACCATGCGTCGTGCTTCTTCCCCTACTTCCAGTACATTCCCTGTATTTCTATCCATCGCGACAACGGATGGTTCATTCAGAACGATTCCTTTTCCTTTTACATGTATTAGTACGTTTGCCGTACCGAGGTCAATTCCTATATCTCGTGCCAATATCCTCAGATCCTCCCTGTAAAGATAGAACTTTGTCGCATCCGTTCGAGAACATAATGCTACTTATTTTATAGTTTAGCACAAAACATGGAGAATAGTAGCAATTTGTGAAAGAAAAGAAGGATAAAAGTAGGAATATTGGAAAAGGAATGGTCATATCTTTACAGGATGAAAGTCGTGTTTCAGGCCGGAGCGTCGGTATTGGTTTCCAATTTATACTTCAGTTTGGTCGCTTCGCCGCCCCTCAGATGACGAATCGCTTTGTGATAATCGAGGATTTCCTTCACTTCATTGGCCAAATCAGGATTGATTTCCGGCAGTCTTTCTGTCAGGTCCTTATGCACGGTACTCTTGGATACACCGAATTCCTTTGCAATGACGCGTACTGTCTTTTTCGTCTCCACAATGTGCTTGCCTATGCGCACCGTGCGCTCCTTGATATAATCATGCACAGCCCATGCCTCCTTAAGTTGACGGTTCTTGATGTTCATGAGACAAGATGAGAAGCGATGAAGTAATCCGGATATGTACTTTTCTTTGGCAAGTCATAGCTGTTTGGACATCTGTGGCGTTGAGCGCTTCACACTCGTTCCCTTCAAACACTTGCTTTGGTTTGTATCATCTTATTACCTGTACCTTGGTTTTATTCCATAAAAAAGACCCTCCTACATCGTGGAGGGTCTGTCGTTATCGATTTTTTGGATGGCATACATAGGTAAACGGGAAAAATAGAAGTCTTTGTGTCGGCGGATGAACAGGTGATAGGATGCTACCAGGTAATCCTTATTTTGGTGGATCAGTCCATAGAAGTATTTATAGAATGCAGTCTGTTTTTCAGGCTTCCACTTGGGATAGCGCTTTCTTGCATTATCGATCTGTCCAAGCTGGAATTCGATATAAGCGAGGGCATGCGGATCATCCGTCAGATACGCGTGCGGAATGCCGAAATGAGCAGCCACTATCGGCAGGACTTGCCTGTCGAGCAATTGGGCAAGACACGAGATATGGTACTGCTTTGCCAGCTTGCTTCCTTCTGCCAGATGGGAGAAGCTTGCTATCTTGTCATCAAAAAGAAAGGTCAATCCCATCTTGTAATGCTGCACGGCACGCTGACCTGGTAGATATGTATGATGGAGGATATTTCGGCTATGTTTCCTGGCTAGGATCAATTCGTTCCGCTTCCAATGATACTGGAACAAAAGCTTGTCCATCCGGACAGTCATCATCATCCGCAGGAAATAGTCTTTGATGTGGAGGATCGTTTCCTGCAATTCGTCCAAATAGTAGCCGATGGCATGATAATCGTGGCAGTGAAAATGCTGGTAGATCCTGCCGATCAGAATCAAGGCCCTTGCTTCGGGAAAATCAGCTTGATGGCGGCTGATCTGCTTTTCAAATTCATCACCCGGCAGCTTATACGCCTGATATTGAATGATCAGTTCATATAAACGGGCATATGATCTGTTTCGCTGATGCAGGCAATGCTTATTCCTTTCGATCATAAGCTGAAGCTCTTCCTCATAGTAATTCATACCCAGGAAATCCATCGCTGCAAGCATGACTTCTGCTGATCCGGATTGTATACAGAAACTTGCAGCCAGGTCTGTAATCTGCTTTACGTCATGACTTGTCTCCACTAGTTGAATGAAAGACCAAAGATCAGTCATCCGGCTTGTTGCAGCCGAGAGCTTGCCCAAGTCAGTTGCTTCCTTACGCAAACTTGATCGATTCAACGTTCCTTTCTCCTCTCACATTTCCCAATCTTACCTCCATGGTATCACTTGACTTAGACTTTCACCTTGTGCTTGGCACCATTTCATTATTCCATCTTTTCAGATTATTTCAAGCGGTTTCAGGATGGATTCGTTCGACAAATTCCTGAATTTCCTGCTCATATCGGTGGGCTGCTTTATACCTAACGAAAAACAAAAAAAACACTCCGGTCCCGGAGTGTTTTTTGGCTCAAGTCTGAGCTTGGGAGGAAGAAGAAGTTGCATCGTCCTCTGGCTGCTCATCCTGTTCAGGAGATTTTTCTTCATCGGATGCATCTGGTGTTTCTTCCGAATCACCTGCTTCATCCGCTGGGTCTGCATTGGCATCCGTACCGTCTTCTGCCGGTGCTTCCGTCTCCTCTTGCTCCTTCTGGCTGGATGTATCAGCTGCTTCTTCCTGCACTGCTTCTGTTTCTGCCTTCGCTTCCTGGAGCTTGCTTACCGGCTGGTTGAAGAAGCTCTCGGGGTTTACGGCTGTGTCTCCATTGCGAACTTCGAAGTGAAGATGTGTCGCTTTATCCTTCGCGAACAGGCTTTGGCCTGCTGTCGCCAGGACATCGCCTTGCTTCACTTCTTGACCAACTTCCACTTTCACATCTTCTAGACTGGAATAATACGTCGTAACGCCATTGCTATGCTCCAGCTGGACAACATTCCCATGCAAGGCATCTTCTTTCACTTCCGTCACTGTACCGCTCAAAGCTGCCAGGACATCGAAAGTTCCGCCATCTGCTGCAGCGTAATCCACTCCGGTGCTTTGATAGTATTTGTTGTCGTAGAGTACGAGTGCATTCTCTTGGGATTCGCTGTCGGCTTTGTGATCATAGAATTTAGTTACGACTGTTGCTTCTGCATCTTCTGCTACAGGAGCCTTCACAACCTCGTCCTGTTCTGCTACAGGCGTAGCCTCTTCATCTCCACTGAAATCAAGAGAATCGAAGATACCTTTATCATCTTCTGCCTGCTCAGGCTCGTTCGTACCGCTCTGATACCACAATACCGCGGTTAATAGCAAAGCGGAAATACCAAGATACAATGCTGGGAAAAACCATTTTTTACGGAAAAGACGTTTCCATTTGGATTTTGAAACGCTATTTTTTTCCTTCATAGATCATCACCTCTGCAACCATTGTGGTCACAAAGATAGATTCCTATACATTTCTTCCAGAAAATTTTCCCAACCTTATTTCGACACCAGCTTTGCGCCTTCTGCGGGCAATTTATCAATCTTTGTATCCGTATAATAGTATGTCAGGATCTCTTTGTACGATTTCCCTTCGGCAGCCATGCCATTGGCACCATATTGACTCATGCCGACTCCATGGCCATAACCCTTCGTCTGGAAAATAAGATGATCATCTTTGAGGGATAAGGTGAAATCTGTCGATTTGAGTCCCAGCTTCTCCCGGATTTCCCTGCCCGTGAACTGCTTGCCGCCAATTTCCACCTCGGCTACCCGCTGACTATCGTTTCGCTTCAGCTCGCCTGGCGGTTTGTTCGGATCGATTTCCACTCCAAGAAGCTTTTCCGCTTCGGCAATTCCGATCACTTTCTGGTCTGCGAATTTCGGCGACTGCTTATCCCATGGGCTTTCGACTGATTTCAGATAAGGCAGCGGATTATCCCAATAGTCTTCTGCATTTTCCGTAAATCCATTGCTGGTGGAGAAAAAAGAAGGTGTAATCGGTTCCCCGTCGTAAGTGATGATTTCCCCGCTGGTTCCTTGCACGGCTTCCGTCAATTTGGCCATTTTCTCCTCATAGTCCTTTCCCCATGATTGGCGAAGCTCGTCTTCATTCTTGTATACTTGGTCGCTTGTGGTATCGGATACCTCGATCGCTTCCGGGTTTTCTTCCTGATGATCTTCCATATAACGCACCACATATGTCCGGGCCGCGACGGCTTGTGCTTTCAGTGCCTCCAGCTCGAATTCGGCCGGCATCTCGGATGCGACCACACGTGTCACGTATGTCTCGAGCGGGACCGTCTCGACTGTATTGCTTGCTGTGCGGCTGACTTCCACCGCTACATTAGCTGTTTCCTTGACTTCTTTTTCCTGTTCCATCGCTGTTGCCGTCCTCTCCATTCCGCCGGGGTCTATAAATGGTACTACAATCAATGTCGGGAGCGCCACGATGACAGCGAATAAACAGACAATCAGCATACTGATGACTATGTGGGACTTGATGCGTCGTTTTTTGCTTGGCTTCTTCTTGAGCATAGAGGACCTCCTTATCAGCTGGTCTACTCTTTACTCTATGTTTCCTCCATGGTTTGCTAGAACATCTGTCCAAAAAAAATAGAGTGCCGCGGGCACTCTATCAGTTCCAATATCTCCTGATGGCACAAAGCTCGGTTTCGTAAACCGTATCAGCCAAATCGAGTATTTCGATTTGTTTCCCTGTTTTCGGTGCATGCAGCATTTTTCCGTTTCCATGATAGAAGCCGACATGATGGATGCTCCCTTTCCCTGCTTCATATGCAAAAAACAGCAAATCACCTGGCTCTGCCTGATTCAAAGCTATCGGCTTTCCCTCCAGAGCCTGTGCACTGGCATCCCTTGGAATGGTGTATCCGCCGGCCAGATGCATATTATAAGCAAAGCCGGAACAGTCATAGCCCCAGCTGCTCATGCCGCCCCATAGATAGTCCAAGCCGATGAATTGTTCTGCATAGGCGATCAGTTCCGATCCGCTCTCCTGCCGCTTGGCACAGAAGCCGCTTTCAGACTTGGAAATCCTCCCCGGGCCGAGCGGTGTCAGGACCGTGAAGGCAGTCCCTGATTCATGTGCCAATGGAAGTCTTGTCAGGTAACTGAGCGGAATTCCTTCCCCAGTCTCATCAAGGATAAGCGTGCCCTGCTTTGCCCTTACTTCGATCATGCGATCGGTCTTCGGAAGAGGGGCCGCTAGCTGCCGGGCCGGAATCCATCCAGGATAGCCATTTATTTCTTTCGGCGTGGACTGGGAGGGAACCACAACCTTGATCCAGTCATCCTTTTTCCCCACTTCCCATACCGTTGTCCCGAATAGCACTTGGGACTGAAGCAAATCGTTCTCATGGAGCTCCAAGCGGTCAGCGTGCGACAGCTCATGCACCCAGCGCGCTGGATCGGCTGGATTACCGGCAATGGACATATCCACCTGCCTGGCCGAGCCGGGATGCGTCCATAGATTCGCGACGGAAACAGCAATCATATGCTCTTTCATATCATTTTTCCTCCAAGGCATCCACAGCCAGGATACCAAGCCCGGGAGATGCATTCAGCATAAGTCTTTCCCCTTCATAACGGACCCCTCCCGTTACGATATCATTCCGCAGCATGAGCGGTGCATCGAAGTCGACACGGGTGATATGCGTCTGGCTTGCTGCCAGATGCGCTGCTGCACTGATACCAATCCGGGATTCGATCATACATCCCATCATGCATTCCACACCATGGCTCCCGGCAATGCGGGCTATGTCCAATGCTTGCTGAATGCCGCCTGCTTTCATCAATTTGATATTCAGCAAGTCCGCCGCCCGCATTTCCAAAATCTTCAGGGCATCCTGCGGGGAAAATAAGCTTTCATCTGCCATGATCGGTGTTTGGACATTGGCTGTCACATACTGCAGCCCCTTCAAGTCGGCAGCTGCCACAGGCTGCTCCACAAGCTCGATATCCAATCCCAGGTCCTCCATCCTGCTGATGGCGCGGATGGCTGTCTTTGTATCCCAGCCCTGGTTTGCATCAAGCCGGAGCGTGATATTGGAGCCGGCTGCCTCCCGGACTGCAAGGAGCCGTTTCATATCCGTATCGATGTCATTCTTGCCGACTTTTATTTTCAAGGTATGGAAGCCATCTTCTACGAATGCTGCTGCATCAGCCGCCATTTCCTCGGGACTATTGACGCTGACGGTATAGTCTGTCTCCAAGGTATCCCTGGCTCCGCCGAGGAATTGATATAAAGGCAATCCGGCATGCTGTGCGATACAATCATGCAAGGCCATATCCACTGCTGCCTTGGCGCTCGTATTGCCTATGAGACACTGCTGGAGCTTTTTGAGCAGCATATCCCTTTCCATCAGCGACATGCCAAGGATGGCCGGCTCTATGACAGCCTTCACGGCATATCGAATGCTCGCCAGGCTGTCCCCGGTTATGACATGTGTCGGCGGAGCCTCCCCCCAGCCGATCAAACCATCATCTGTCGTCACTTTCACCACAACGGATTCTGCAACCGTCACTGTTCGAAGCGCGGTCTTGAAGGCTTTCTTTAACGGCACAGCTGACTGAAACACATCTATCCGGGCAATCTTCATGCGCTCACTCCTGCCTGTACACGCAATGTTTTCGTCTCGGTGTCCATCGTCGCCTCCGTCCCAAGCGGGATCGTAATATTCGGATTGCAGTGGCCGATGCAAAAGCCCTTCATGATCGGTACATTCAAATCAGCGAAATAATCAACCAGTACTTGGTCGAAGGACAGCGACGTTTCGGGATCTTTCGCGTCGCAATTGGTGAAATCCCCGATAACGACACCTGCAGCCTGCCGAAGCTTGCCTGCCTGCTTCAGCTGATTCAGCATACTATCGATCCGATACGGCTGTTCATCGACATCCTCCAATAGCAGCAGCTTGCCTTTCGTATCAATTTCATCTGGTGTACCCAGCGTGCTCGTCACCAAAGATAAGTTGCCTCCCACCAAGGGTCCGCTGGCCTTGCCGTGCACGATGACCTCCAGCCGGGAAATAGCGGTCGTATAGACGATTTCCTGCGGTATGAAGAACTGCTGCAGCAGATCATAGCTCAGTTTGGCAAAGTCGGACTCCCCCATGTCGGAAGCCACCATGGGACCGTGAAAGGTGATCAGCCCTGTCCGTTGCCGTATCGCAGTATGTAAATACGTTATATCACTGTATCCGAGCAGCACCTTCGGCTTTTGTCTGATGACTTCGTAATCGAGTAGTTCGACTATCCGTCCGGAACCATAGCCGCCTCGGGCACATATGATCCCTTTTATTTCGTCATCATGGAACATGTCATTCAAATCGGCGGCTCTTTCGGCATCGGTACCGGCAAGATAGCCATACTTATCATGGACGTGCCTTCCCAGCTTCACATGGACACCCAATGATTCCACAATCTTGATGCCTCGCACAAGCTCTTCTCTTTTAATCGGACCTGCCGGAGCTGCAATCCCGATTGTATCCCCTTTTTTCCATACAGGCGGCTTCACGCTCATCTCCTCCTCTTGTTATATGTATGGTCCGGAAGCCGGAAAAGAAGTGGCTTTCACCACTTCTTTCCTTCTTCCTTATTCAATATCAGCCCATTTCAGCTCCAAGTAGCCGACTGGGTGCATGATGATATTCTTCACATTCGTCTTTTGCAAATACACATGCTGGTAGAAGTGCAGCGGCACGATCGGCATTTCATCCATCAAGATCTTTTCCGCTTCCATCAGCATCCCGAAACGTTTTGTCTCATCGGTTTGTTTTTTGGAATCAGCAATCAGCTTATCGTATTCTTCGTTGGACCAGCCTGTACGGTTGGAGGAAGAATCAGTTGTAAAGCTTTCCAGGAAGTTGACGGGATCGCCGTAATCCGCAAGGAAGGATCCGCGGAATAATTGATAGACCAATTTCGTCTGCTCTTCACTGAATACACTGGATTCAACTGTCTGCAGCTCGACATCCACACCAAGGTTTTCCGACAGCATACTCTGGATGCCTTCAGCCAATCGTTCATTTTCTGTATTGGTGCCATAAGTAAGGGTCACAGCCGGCAGCTCCTCCCAGCCTTCTTCAGCCATCCCTTCTTCCAGCAGCCTTTTTGCTTCGGCTGGATCATCTTGGACAAGATCGCCATTCTCTTCACGGAAATCTGCGCCATCCGGGGTCTCGAACCCATATGGCACAAAACCGCGTGCTGGCTGTTCGCCGATGCCACGGACATACTGCACGATATCATCACGATTCATTGCCATCGCAAAGGCTTTGCGGATCTTTTCATTCGTAAATGGTTCCTTCTGTACATTGAAGCGCAGGAATTGATCGCCTGCCTGTACCTCGGTCACCAATTCCTCGCTTTCCATCAGTTCTTTCGCATTATCGGCCGGGATGGACGATCTGTCCAGGTCACCGCTCTGATACATTTGATATTCGGTGTTCCGGTCAGCAACCATCGCCCAGTTCACCTGATCAAGCTTCACGGTGTCTGCATCCCAATATTCGGGGTTTTTGACCATGATCAGCTCTTTATCATGCGACCAGCTATCGATCTTGAATGGCCCGTTACTTACATATGTCTCTGCTTCGGAGAACCATTCCGGATTTTCCTCGGCAACCTTTTCATTGACCGGGAAGAAAGCCGGATTCGTCAATAGATTCAAGAAATAGCCAGTTGGTGCAGTCAGTGTCACCTTCAGCGTTTTATCATCGACTGCTTCGATGGCAACATCATCGGCACTGCCTTCTCCGCTGTTATATGCTTCCGCTCCTTCAATCACATACGCCAGGAATGCAGGCTGATATGCTTGCTCCGGATCGAGCATATGCTTCCAAGCATAAACGAAATCATTGGCAGTGACGTCATCCCCATTCGACCATTTCGCATCATCGCGCAGCTTGAACGTATATTCCTTCCCATCATCGCTTACTTCCCAATCCTCTGCAATGGCAGCCTGAGGCTGATGATTTTCATCAAGGCGTGTCAGCCCTTCCATCAAGTTATTTACCATCACCCACGAAACGCTATCAAAGCCTTCTGGAGGATCAAGTGATGTAGGCTCCTGACCATTATTCAGGCGCAGGATTTTTTTATCCTCTCCGCCCTCCCCATCACCGCTGCCGCCAGCGCTGTTATTCGCTGTGCACGCAGACAGCAAAAGCATCAATGCAGCAAGACAAGCTACAGTAGATAATTTCCATTTTCTTTTCATCCCTTTTTCCCCCTCTGGTATTTGATCAGACAGGCTGCCTTTTGGCACGTGCATCTTGCAGCCAGCATTCCACTTGATGTGAATCGGAAAGATGGCTGGTCGCTGGATGGACCCTTGCACAAACCTGCATCGCATGGGCACAGCGGGCTGTGAATGGGCAGCCTTGCGGCGGTGCGAATAAATCCGGCGGCGTCCCATCGATCGGCTGCAGCATATCGTCATTCATATCGAGCCGCGGTACGGATTGCAGCAGACCGATGGTATAAGGGTGCTGCGGACGATAGAAAATATCGTCCTTATTGCCGGTCTCTACAATCTTCCCCCCATACATGACAGCAACACGATCCGCTACCCTGGCAACGACACCAAGATCATGCGTGACAAGGATGATGGATACACCTGTCTTTTCCTGGATCTCCTTGAACAATTCCATGATTTGCGCCTGGATCGTCACATCGAGTGCAGTCGTCGGTTCATCGGCAATCAGCAGATCCGGTTCGCAAATCAATGCCATGGCAATGACGATCCGCTGCCGCATCCCGCCGCTGAATTGATGCGGGTACTGCTTCAGCCGGCTTTCCGGGCTGGTGATACCGACAAGCCGGAGCATTTCCAGCGCCTTCTCCTTTGCTTTTTCACTACTGATTGATGCGTGCTGCTTCAATCCTTCCGTCAACTGATCACCGATAGTCAAAGTCGGATTGAGAGCTGTCATCGGATCCTGAAAAATCATCGATATATCGACACCGCGTATGCCCCGCATTTCCTTTTTGGTGGTCTGTACCAAATCCCTGCCTTTGAAATGAATGGACCCTTGGACGATCTTGCCTGATGGAGCTGGGATGAGCTGCATGATGCTGTTGCTTGTCACACTTTTCCCGCTCCCCGATTCTCCCACAATCGCCAGCGTCTCTCCTTTATTCAAATACAGATTCACACCTCTGACTGCCTGGACAGTACCGCCATATGTCGAGAAATGAACATGCAAGTCCTTGATTTCAAGTATTTTTTCCATTCCAATCACCTCCTCAGCTTCGGATCGAACGCATCCCGCAAGCCATCACCCAGTACATTGAAGGCAAACATCGTCAAACTGATGAACAATGCCGGGAAGAATAACAGCCACCAATCTCCCGAAAGGATGGCGGACAAACCATCGTTTGCCATCGATCCCCAGCTGGCATTCGGAGCCTGTATACCAAGTCCTAAAAAGCTGAGGAACGCTTCAGCGAAGATTGCCGATGGAACCGTCAATGTTATCTGCACGATGATCGGCCCCATCGTATTCGGCAGTAAGTTCTTGCGGATGATCCGACCGGTGCTGGCTCCCAATGTTTTGGAGGCAAGCACATACTCATGGCTGCGCAGCTGCATCACTTGACCGCGGACGATCCTGGCCATGCCGATCCAGCCGGTGATCGTCAGTGCCACAATGATGGTGAACAAGCTCGGTCCCATGACCACCAGCAGCAAAATGACGACAAGCAGATGGGGCAGTCCATAAAGTATCTCGATGATACGCATCATGATGCTATCTGTGCGTCCTCCTTTGTACCCAGCGACGCCGCCATAGATTATGCCGATGAAGAAATCGATCAAAGCAGCTGCGACTCCGACAAACAAGGAAACACGCGCCCCATGCCAAAGCCGGGTGAACACATCGCGCCCCAGATTATCCGTCCCGAACCAGTGCGCAGCAGATGGTGCCAGATTCTGGTTGGCAAGCGCCCCTTCCGAAATGGAATAAGGCGAGAAAATCGGGGCAAAGATTGCCGCCAGGATGAGCACAATCAAAAAGAACAACCCTGTGACAGCCAAGCGGTTCTGCTTCAATCGGAGCCAGGCATCCTTGTAAAAGGACAAACTGGGCCGGGCCACTTCTTCTGCTTTTTTCAAATCCTTCTCGATTGGCCGGAACCATTCATCCGGCACGTGCCGGGCCGTCGTTTCGATCGGTCTATTCGGATGCTCCATTTCAGCTGCCTCCTTTCTTATGCAGCTTGATTCTCGGATCCAGGATGCTATACACCACATCTACCAAAAAGAGCATGAAAATGAGGAAGGCACTATAAAATACAGTCGTACCCATAATGACCGGATAATCCCGGTTATTGATACTTTCAACAAAGTACTTTCCCATGCCGGGGATGGCGAAGATGCGTTCGATGACGAACGTACCTGTCAAAATGGCAGCCACCAATGTTCCAAGAATCGTCACTACCGGCATCAGCGCATTTCGCAAGGCATGCTTGATGACAATCTTTGCCGGAGACAACCCTTTTGCCCGCGCAGTCTTGATATAATCCTGCGTCAGCACTTCCAGCATGCTGGATCTAGTCAGCCGGGCGATGATTGCGGTGGGACCTGTCGCTAAAGCGATGATCGGCATGATCATATGCATCGGTGAGGACCAGGTCGCAGCCGGCAGCAGCTGCAGATTGACAGCCAGCTGCTGGATCAGCAAGGTTGCCAGGATGAAGTTCGGTATCGAAATGCCCAATACAGCCAATGTCATCGCAATATAATCGATGATGCCATTATGTTTCAATGCTGCCAGGACGCCCAATGTAATACCGGAAATAAGCGCAATCGTGATTGTCCACATGCCAAGCTCTGCCGATATCGGAAACCCGCGCCCCAGCAAATCGTTCACTGTTTCAGTCGGCTGCTTGATGGAGGGACCGAAATCAAAAGTTGCCAGTGATTTGAGCCAGATACCATATTGGACGATCATCGGCTCATCCAGATGATAATGCGCATTCAAATTCTCCTGGACAGCTTCACTGGTGCTTCGATCCTGGGTCGTGAACGGATTGCCCGGTATGCTGTGCATCAGGATGAATGTCAATGTCGCGATGACGAGAATGGTCGCAATCATGATAAAAAAACGGCGAATCAGATACATTCCCATAAGCTCTCCACTCCTAACTGAAGGTCGTATGCATTGCCAGCTCCGTCATGACGAGCATGGCGCGATACGCTTCGATGATGTCTGCGGCAGGAAAAGCGACAATGGTCGTTCCCGGCTCCAAATACGTGCCAGGCATCAGCTGTGCCCATTCCGCTTGTCCATGATTGGTGAATTCGATCCGCAGGACAATTTTCTCCGGCGGGACGAGCGGCTGTGCAGCGGCCGCTTTCCCCATCGCCTCTTTCACCTTCTCCCGAAGAAGCTTCCCGGCTTTTTTTGGTGTCAGCGTCAGGACTGCAGAGCGCGACAATGACTGTTTGACCGGGACAGTCACCACTTGAGGAATGAGCTGCTCTGCTTCCAGGCATGCTTGATCATCACCCGCGACCAAGAGGACCGGAACACCATAATGGCCTGCAACATATGCATTGAACCCAAGCTCGCCGATTGGCTCATCATTCAAAAAGAAGTTGCGGACCCCGTGAATCATACTATGGGACATGACCCCGAATTGACCTGCCCGTGCATGGTAGCCGGTAAACATCGCTCCCGAAAATGTTGCATCCAATCCCTGTATCATTGAAAGCGGTTTCACTTCTCCAGATATCAAATAAGCCTCTTCGTGCAGCTCCTCCACCAATAGATTGTTCATCTTAGAGTGGCTGTCATTGACAAGGACGTATTCTGCACCGGCGTCCATGGCTGCTTGGATGATATCATTTGCCTCTCTTGTCATTATCCGCCTTGCCCGTTCATAATTATGTTTGGAGCTGTCCACATATGTATGATCCGGTAAACCAACGATCCCTTCCATGTCTACCGACAGATATATCTTCATCCCATCCCCCTCTTTTAAAATTTCTATATTAGGTGAATTTTCAAAATAATTATAGCATAGCCCTATACTGTTAGGAAGAAGAATTACCAATTTGTAGGTAAGATCTTCTGACAAAAGATAAAAAAAATAAGCCTCTTTTTAACAAAGAGACTTATCGGTTTTCACTTAATATGTTGTTGTTTCTTCCACTGTGGCTGCGGCTGCTTCTTCGAACACTTCGTCATTCACCCGTTCGATATCTGCACCAAGCGCTTGCAGTTTGCCATGGAAATTCACATATCCGCGATCCAGATGCTTCAACTCGGTTACGCGAGTATAACCATCTGCGATCAATCCTGCCAGAATAAGGGCTGCTCCGGCACGCAAATCTGTTGCTGCCACTTCGGCGCCTTGCAAATCTGTCGGGCCCTCCATGATGACACTGCGGCCTTCGATCTTGATCTTCGCATTCATGCGGCGGAATTCCTCCACATGCATGAAACGGTTTTCGAATACCGTTTCAGTGATGATGCTGGTACCTTCTGCACATAGCATCAAAGCCATCATCTGCGACTGCATATCGGTTGGGAAGCCTGGATGAGGCAGTGTTTTGACATCTGTCGCAGTCAGCTTCTCAGGTCCGATGACGCGAATGCCATTCGCTTCTTCTTTGATGATGACACCCATTTCTTCCATCTTGGCTACAACAGCACGCACATGTTCAATCTCAATGCCTTCAATCAAGACATCGCCTTGTGTGATTGCTGCAGCAACCATGAAAGTACCGGCTTCGATACGGTCGGCAATCATCGTATGCTCAGCGCCAGTCAATTCTTCGACACCCTCGATGCGGATTGTTTCCGTACCAGCACCTATGATTTTTGCACCCATCTTGTTCAGATAGTTTGCCAGATCGACAATCTCAGGCTCCTTCGCACAGTTCTCCAGGATAGTCGTTCCTTCAGCCAATGCAGCTGCTGTGATAATGTTCTCTGTAGCACCTACACTAGGCACATCCAGATATATTTTAGCGCCCTGCAGGCGTCCTTCAGAGCGTAATTCAACAAAACCGTTGCCTACTTGCACACTCGCACCCATCGCTTCGAAACCTTTCAGGTGCTGATCGATAGGCCGGGAACCGATTGCACAGCCGCCCGGCAGTGCCACTTTCGCATGACCGAAACGAGCCAATAATGGGCCTAATACCAATACAGACGCCCGCATCTTCCGAACATATTCGAAAGGTGCCTCCGTCGTCATCTCCTTGGCGGCATCGACAGAGATCGTTCCATTATCGAATACAACCTCTGCGCCCATGCTGCGCAATACTTCATTGATCGTAAAAACATCGGCTAAAGCCGGAACATTATGAATAACACTTTTTCCTTTACTAGCAACTATACTTGCTGCGATGACAGGCAGTACGGCATTCTTCGCACCTTCGATCTTAACAGATCCCTTAAGCTGCCTTCCACCACGGACGATGATTTTTTCCAAGTTTCATTCTCCTCCGCGTCCAATTTCACTATATTAATATTCAGTCGTTATGATAGGCGTTCCTACAGTTACGGTTGATTGCCCATTCCCATCATGCAGCGCAAGCTGGATATTCATGTTGTCTGCCAAGGAACGGCTGGCCTTCAATTGTGTTGTATGCCCTGTTGTCGTAGTGTAAACGTTATCTTGCATATTCGTTAGTGGTTGAACATCTAATTTTTCCATGACATTCTGAAACAAAATACCACCGCTTATTTTATCATCGAAACCCGCTTTGAGACAAGCGAATTTTGTCGCATCCTGGGTGAAAAATCGTGATTCTGCAGCAGCCGTCTTGTCTTGGACATAATGGTGTACCTTATCCGTCCAATCCGAACCGGAAATTGTGTAGATGAGTTCAGCCTGGTATTCCTTATCTGTAGGTACTACCAACAATATATGTTCGTCAATGGAGTATTGTTTATGGGGGGTATGTACTATAAATTTAGAAGCTTTATCCGTTTTTTGTTCATAAATGGGACCTGCTTCATCCAGGTCTGCCAGATAGGCTTCCAAATCATCCTGGGAGATTGCCTCACGTATGGTGATTTCAAAAGAAAGCAGCTCTGTTCCTTCACTTTCCAGGACAGTATACATGCGATCCAAATCCTCTGATACCTCAGCTATCCCCGCCCCTTGGGACTCCAAACCATTGCCGATCAACATAATGAATACTACGATCAATGCAAGATAATGTTTCATTTTTTTCTCCCCTGTCCGTCCATTTTAGAAACAGTATGAACACAGGGGATGGAGATTATACATGCTTGCTAGATTACTAGAATAGATACTGAAGCTGTTTGGTCCAGCCGACCAATTGAAGGAACGCATTACTGACAGTCGTTCCGATGACAATGGTCAGGAAGATAACCAGCATCCTTGCTTCGAAGACTTTTCCCTTCTTTATCAACGCATCTACATTGATCCCCATCAAAATACGCCAAGTAATTGCCATGAACGCAATATGGGAAGCTATCCCAAGCAGCGCGTCCTGCCCTAAAACAGCAAACATAACTTACACTCCTTTGCGGATAAGCAGGTACATGCTGCTAGGTCAGACATGTAATACCCTCTTATCCTAATTTCCGTTCCATTAAACGCTTTTCCTACAAATTATAACGGCAAATGCCATTGTCCGCCATCATTATTGCCCAGGAAATCAAGTAAAAAAAACAGCATTCCGACAGGAATGCTGTTTTTCTTTAACGGGCATGCGTTGCGACATCTAATCGATTGATTGCCCGGTTAAGCGCTTGTTCAGCGCGGATTTTATCTAAGTTGGCCTGCTTTTCCTGCAGACGTTTCTCAGCGCGCTGCTTCGCCTGTTCTGCACGGTCCACATCAATGTCACTTGCTCTTTCAGCAGACTGAGCAAGGATTGTGATCCTGTCAGGACGGACCTCGAGGAATCCTCCGCTGACAGCAACCCAATCCGTACGACCTTGGATCTGTAGACGAACCGAGCTAACCTTCAATGGTGCCACCAACGGAATGTGGCCCGGCAGGATGCCGAGTTCCCCATTTTCCGCTGTACAGCTAACCATTTCATAGTCTTCTTCCAGAACAGGACCATCAGGAGTAACAATGCTTGTTGTTACGGTACTCATCAGGAGCCCCTCCTATCCTACTATTGCATGATTGCTGCTTACTGGTTGACGCCAGCTTGTTCAAGCACTTCCTCGATACGTCCAACAAGGCGGAAGGCATCTTCCGGGATATGATCGTATTTGCCTTCCAGGATTCCTTTGAAGCCTGCAATTGTTTCTTTTACAGGTACATAAGAACCTTTTTGGCCGGTGAACTGCTCGGCAACGTGGAAGTTCTGTGAAAGGAAGAACTGTACGCGACGCGCACGGGCAACGACAAGTTTGTCTTCTTCACTAAGCTCATCCATACCCAGAATCGCAATGATATCCTGCAATTCACGGTAACGCTGCAATGTTTGCTGTACTTGACGCGCTACATTGTAATGCTCTTCGCCGACTATATTCGGATCCAATGCTCTGGAAGTGGAAGCCAGCGGATCCACCGCAGGGTAGATACCTTGCTCGGAAAGCTTACGGTCAAGGTTCGTAGTTGCATCCAAGTGCGCGAATGTCGTAGCCGGAGCCGGATCTGTATAGTCATCGGCTGGTACATATACAGCTTGGATGGAAGTAACGGAACCGACATTCGTGGATGTGATCCGTTCTTGAAGCTGCCCCATTTCTGTGGCAAGCGTCGGCTGGTAGCCTACTGCAGATGGCATACGGCCAAGCAATGCGGATACCTCGGAACCTGCTTGTGTGAAACGGAAAATATTATCGATGAACAGCAATACGTCCTGACCTTCCTGATCACGGAAGTGTTCTGCCATTGTCAAACCAGTCAAGGCTACACGCATACGTGCTCCAGGCGGTTCGTTCATCTGACCGAAGACCATTGCTGTTTTTGAGATAACGCCGGAATCTTTCATTTCGAAGTACAAGTCGTTTCCTTCACGTGTACGCTCACCAACCCCAGCGAATACGGAAATACCGCCATGTTCTTGCGCGATGTTGTTGATCAGTTCCTGGATAAGTACGGTTTTACCTACACCCGCACCTCCGAAGAGACCGATTTTACCACCCTTGATGTATGGAGCCAGCAGATCGACAACCTTGATACCTGTTTCAAGGATTTCCGTTTCTGTTGCCAGATTCTCAAAATCCGGAGCTTCCCGGTGAATCGGATCCTTCTTGATTTCACCTTGGATAGGCTCATCCAAATCGATCGTTTCACCTAATACGTTGAAAATACGTCCTAGTGTAGCTTCCCCTACAGGTACGCTGATCGGCGCTCCTGTATCCACTACCTCTTTTCCGCGCTGTACGCCTTCCGTAGAAGACATCGCGATTGTACGAACACTGTCGTCACCAAGATGAAGTGCCACTTCCAAAGTCAAAGAAGTCGTTTCGTTCACTTGGACAACTAGTGCATTATAGATGGCAGGCAGGTGGCCGTTCGGGAAACGTACATCCACAACCGGACCCATAACCTGTGTAATGATACCTTTGCTCATCTGGATCCCTCCTATCTGTATTCTTAAGATTGCTGCGCAGCCGCTCCGCTGACAATCTCACTGATTTCCTGTGTAATAGCTGCTTGACGTGCACGGTTATAAGTAAGTGTCAGCTCATCAATCCGCTCGTTGGCATTATCTGTCGCATTTCTCATCGCTGTCATACGGGCTGCGTGCTCACTTGCTTTCGCATCTAGCAGCGCACCGTAAATCAAGCTCTCGGCATATTGAGGCAGCAATACCTTTAAAATTCCTTCTGCATCCGGCTCGAATTCGTACATACTCTGTACGGAACGACCGTTTTCCGCAGAAAGATCTGTTAATGGAAGCAGCTTCTGGGAAGTCACTTCCTGGGAGATGGCGCTGTTGAAATGGTTATAGAACAATACCAATTCATCGATTTCCTCTTCCAGGAACATTTCCACCGCTTCGGATGCAATCTGCTTGATATCAGCAAAATCAGGCTGATCAGGCAATCCGATGATTTCTTTGGCGATCGGCATATCATTCTTCCTGAAGAAGTCACGGCCGAATCGTCCGGCAGCTATCACCGTATATTCATCCGCAGAAGCATGCTGGTGCTGGATGGTACGATACACTTCACGAATGACGTTGTTATTGTAACCGCCAGCAAGACCGCGGTCAGCCGTGATGACAAAATAACCTGTCTTTTTGACTGCGCGTGTCTGCAGCATTGGATGTGTCGCATCACCTGATGCGGCGATCTGCGACACGACTTCCTGCATTTTTTCACTATATGGTACGAAAGCTTTTGCATTCTGCTCAGCACGAGTCAGTTTGGAAGCTGAAACCATCTGCATCGCTTTCGTAATTTGTTTCGTCTTTTTGGTAGAGTTTATCTTGCTCTGGATATCTCTTAAGGATGCCAAGGCGCATGCAGCCTCCCTTCGCTAAGGAATACGTGCAGCATTCCGGAATTTATAGAAAATGTTAGTTTACGACGAATGTCTTCTTGAATTCTTCGATAGCATTGTTCAGCTGCTCAGGATCAGCCGGGTTCCCGGTTTCTCTGATACCTTTCAGCAAGTCCGCTTTATTAGCTGCGAACCACGTATGGAATTCCTTCTCGAAACGGACAACCTGCTCAACAGGGATATCATCCAAGTAGCCATTTACGAGCGCATAGATGATCGTCACTTGTTTTTCAACAGAAAGCGGCTCATGCAGGCCTTGCTTCAGAACTTCCACTGTGCGTGCCCCGCGGTTCAAGCGAGCTTGTGTGGAAGCATCCAAGTCAGATCCGAATTGTGCGAATGATTCAAGCTCGCGGAATGCAGCCAAATCAAGACGCAATGTCCCGGCAACCTTCTTCATCGCCTTGATCTGTGCAGATCCGCCTACACGGGATACGGAAAGACCTGGGTTGATCGCAGGACGTACACCGGAGAAGAATAAATCGGATTGCAAGAAAATCTGTCCATCAGTGATGGAGATGACGTTTGTCGGGATATAAGCGGAAATATCGCCAGCTTGCGTCTCTACGAATGGCAAGGCTGTGATGGAACCGCCGCCTTTGGCGTCACTTAGCTTAGCCGCACGTTCCAATAGACGGGAGTGCAAGTAGAATACATCCCCCGGGAATGCTTCACGGCCCGGCGGGCGTTTAAGAAGCAAGGAAAGCTCGCGGTATGCTGCTGCTTGCTTGGAAAGGTCATCATATACGATCAAGACATGCTTGCCGTTATACATGAACTCTTCACCCATTGCCACACCTGCATAAGGTGCCAAGTAAAGCAATGGTGCAGGATCGGAAGCACCTGCTGCAACTACGATGGTGTAGTCAAGGGCACCATGCTTGCGAAGGGTTTCTACTGTACCGCGTACAGTCGATTCCTTCTGGCCGATTGCCACATAAATACAAATCATATCCTGGTCATGCTGGTTCAGGATTGCATCGATTGCAACGGAAGTCTTACCAGTCTGACGGTCACCGATGATCAACTCACGCTGACCGCGGCCGATAGGTACCAGGGCATCGATTGCTTTGATACCGGTCTGAAGCGGCTCATGTACAGATTTACGATCCATTACGCCTGGTGCCGGGGATTCGATCGGGCGTGTCTTGCTCGCTTCGATCGTGCCTTTGCCATCGATAGGCTGTCCAAGTGGATTCACGACACGGCCAATGAGTTCCTGTCCGACAGGAACCTGCATGATGCGTCCTGTACGACGAACTTCATCACCCTCGCGAATGCCTTTGTATTCTCCCAGAATGACGACACCGACATTCGATTCTTCCAAGTTCTGTGCAAGTCCCATGACACCGTTTGCGAACTCGATAAGTTCTCCGGACATTACATTATCCAGGCCATGGACACGTGCGATACCGTCACCAACTTGAATGACAGTGCCAACATCACTTACTTCTATTTCAGCGTCATAATTCTCGATTTGCTGTTTGATCAACGCGCTGATTTCTTCAGCTTTCATGCTCATGCGGTCTCACCTCTATCCTTATTTGCTCACATTTACTAAATTTCGTTCGATACGAGTCAGCTTATTCTTAATCGAGCTGTCGTAGATGGTATTGCCGATCCGTACTTTCAATCCGCCAAGCAGTGCCGGATCGATCTTATTATCAATGGAAACGGCTTTCTTCCCGAGTTTCTTCGCGAAAGTCTCTGCCACTGTCCGGCGCTCTTCTTCGGAAAGCTCCCGTACGGAATGGACTGTTGCTTGGACAGTACCCTGCTTTTCTTCATACAGCGCTTCGTAAGCATCCGCGACTTGCGGGATGCTGCTGATGCGTCCAGCATCCAATAACAGTTTCAGGGTATTGCGAATTTCGATACTTGCAGAGGCAAAACTGGATTCAATCAATGCTTTCTTTTTATCCAAGCTTATCTTTGGCTCTGACAGGTAACGGAGGAAGGCAGCATCGTTTTGTGCCACTTGTTTCGCTGTGTGCAATTCCGTTCTCACGCTTTCCGCGATATCACGGTTCTCTGCCACTTCGAATAGCGCTTCTGCGTATCGTTTTACAATGGTCACATCACGCATGGCTTATCGCTCCAATTCTTTCACATAGTCACTGATAAGCTTATCCTGATCTTCGGAGGAAATTTCCTTCTCGATGATCTTGCTTGCGATCTGTACGGAAAGGGAGGCCACTTGTGCCTGCAATGCCTGCATCGCTTTTTCCTTTTCGTTGGCGATATCTTCGACCGCCGCCTCTTTCAGGCGCTCAGCCTCGCGGCGTGCTGCAGCGATGATATTCTCTTCCTGCTGCTGAGCCGCTTTTCTGGCTTCTTCTATAATGGACTGTGCTTCAGCACGCGTCTGTTTCAATTCTTCCGCAGCCGTTTTTGCTGCTGCTTCAGCATCCTTGCGGCTTGTTTCCGCCATATCGATTTCATTCGATATGTACTCCTGACGGTCCTGCATGACTTTCATCAATGGTTTCCATGCAAACTTCTTCAGAAGCAAAAGCAGGATGATAAAGCTGATAAGTTGAACCAACATGCTACCGATAGGTAATCCACCTACTGCAGCACCAATCGTAAGTGTTTGCAACTGTGCCACTCCTTTCGAGCTGAACTGTCATTTTCCCGATCCTTCGGGCTTTACAAAAAGAATGGCGAATATTCAAGACATAGAATTTCGCCATTCATTCAAATTATAGAGTACTTGCGATAAGTGAATTACATTACCATGAACGCGATAACTAGAGCGAAGATAGGGATGACCTCTACTAGTCCGATACCGATGAACATTGTAGTTTGCAGTCTTCCAGCAAGTTCTGGCTGTCTAGCGATTCCCTCTACTGTGCGGCTAACGATCAAACCGTTACCAATACCTGCGCCTAGTGCGGCTAAACCAATTGCAATTGCAGCTGCTAATGAACTCATGTTAAATTTCCTCCTTATATTTAAGAAAACTGTTTTAATGTGCTTTTGATACTTTGTGCGACATGTAATTCATCGTCAGCACAAGGAATATATAAGACTGGATTGTCCCGATGAATAAACTGAAGCCCTGCCATGCGACCATCGGCACAACTGCCGCGATCGTCGTAAATGGCGGATAGGAACCAGCCAGGGACTCCCCAATCAGGGATAACAATACTTCCCCTGCAAAAATGTTACCAAAAAGACGCAATCCAAGCGTTAATGTATTCGCTACTTCCTCGATCAAATTCATAGGAAGCAGGAATGGCACCGGCCGGAGATAGCCCTTGAGGTACCCTTTTCCACCTTGCATCTTGATTCCATAAAAATGGGTGAGCAAGATGACCATCGTGGATAATGTGATAGTGGCTGCAGCATCGGATGTGGGTGATTTCCACCAAAGATCGTGGCCTACTACAACCATGACGATGACACCAAGCATGTTACTGACAAAAATGTACATGAAAAGCGTCAGACCCAACGGGAGGAATTGCTGTCCTGTCTTCCAGTCCATTGCGTCGCCAATCACTTTCTTTACGAAGTCGACTAGCATCTCCATCACGTTCTGGAATCCACGAGGCCTGCGCTGCAGGTTCCTGCTGCCCAGTACACAAATGATAAAGACTATTACAGAGGAGATGATGGTCATCAGAGATGTCGACAAGTTGAAGTCGAGCCATTCGATACCGAATGCATTATTCCACATTGGTGATCCGTGATTCAATTAAATTCACCTCTTTCGTTACTAGTCTTTTAAACTCGTGAAGAAACTATCTATAAAGATAATGATGTAGCCAGCAGCTAAACCAATAACCACTGCAGTAAGATGAAAATAAGCGTCGAAACGAAGTGCAAGCATCACTGCCAGCACAGACGCTGCCATGCGGGATAAGGTGCCTAAGGTCGGTATTCTGCCATGTGTAGCGGCAGCTTCAGTGAACTGCCTTACTTTCCGTTGGAGAAGCCACATGGAGAAGAAGCTGACGGAGGTCCCCAGAAACAATCCGAGGAAAATGCGCTGGTACGGGGTGAAGCCCGCCCCAAGCATCAAAAGTGCCAGTAGATATAGCATCCATTTGTATTGTCGTGCACGGATCATCTTATTGACTTGCTGCATCTTCATTACTCCCATGCGTCTAAGACATACATTCACTGCTTTGATACTTATGTATGGAAAGCGGCAAATACAAGAAGGATGGATAAACCTGCGAACCATAAAAAGTATATAATAATAGCTAGTCCACCATTATTCTTCTACTGCGCCGGTGTATTGCCTGATCGACAGGGACGCTGCGCGCAAATCACGCCTCACTTATCATACAAGCTGCCCACCACACGCAATGTATAGAATACAATAGGCCTATTCATGGTGTCAATACAAGATTGTGAAATAAATTACAAAGTTAATAATTACCTTCCATGACAACATTGGATGCGCTTCCACTATGGCGTATAAGCAAAGGTCTATCCGTCTTCAAACGCATAGGGCTTCGCTTACTATTATATAGGATTATCGACAGCTCATATATGACAATTCTGTGACACATACTTCACTTGTCTGTACTATTTACCGAGCATCTGGTCTGACAAATACAATGGCAGCTCGATATTCACATACTTTCCATCCTCTGTGCGAAGCTGGACCATTGCCAGATAGACACCGGGCTTCCCGGCCTCCCTTTTACTCATGCTTCCTTTCAGCAGCCCTGCATCCACATGTTTTCTAATCAGAAGCCGCCTGTCATGGATAAGTGTATCCGGATCATACAAGTCTATCCGAAGTTCAGCAGCACCTTCCGGCAAATAGATCTGATAACGATATTCACCTTTCCGGTCGAGAGGCTTCCATTCCATCTCGAGCCCCATCGCCTTCGGATAATCCGCTTGCTTCACAAGAAATAAATAAGGCAGCTGCAGCTCCAGTTTACCATACTTGGCCGCTAGATAGCCTTGATGCAAACCAGCCTTCTGAATATCAGGATTGACAGAAAGACCGATTTTCATTCGTTTTGTTTCATGCGGATTCACTTTAACGTTCATTGGCAGCTGCCAGCGGATTCCGCTCTCCGCTTTTGGAGGATCGAACTGCAGCTGCTGCTGGACGTCACTGACATTATGGACAACCAGTGTATACTCAGCTTCCTGCTTTGAATCGAACTTTCCAAACCGAAGCAATGGATTTTCGATGATCAACGGTGCGGCAATCGCTTTTGCCGGCTGCATTTTTCCCATGCCTTGCTCGATGGGGTCATAGGGTGTCCCATCAGGCTTCAGGAGCTTCTGGGCTGTTGTCAGCAACGCACCGATTTGCTGCGCGTCTGTCCATTCCGGATGTGCTTCCTTGACCAGTGCGAGCGCGCCGGCCACATAAGGGGCAGCCATACTGGTACCTTGCAGTGCCTGATAGCCGGAGCCAGGTACGGTACTCCAAACCGGTGCCCCAGGTGCCGCTATCTCCGGCTTGATTGCCCAGTTCCTGGTGACAGGACCCCTCGAACTGAATGCGGCCATCCGGTTCTGAAGCTCTATCTGCCTCGCCGCCAACTGGACAGTCCCCTCATTTTCCAGGAGCCATTGGCCGTCTTTTTTTGTCACAGCGGCAACCGGAATGGATATCGGCTCCTTCCCATCTTCAATCGAAGCTTCCAAAGGACCGCTTCCATCATTATAAATAAGGACAGCAGCTGCATTTGCACGCTCGGCCGCCCTGGCTTTTTCTGCAAATGGAATTTTCCCTCTTTTAAATAGGACAATCCTTCCTGCTGCATCGGGAAGCTCTTTTTCTCCTGTACCGCCATCCAATATAGGCAAAGATCGGCGCTGCTGCCACGGTTCCGATCCTTGAAGCGGCACTATCGGAATCAGTTTCTTATGGAAGCTTTCATGTAAAACGGCTGATTTTTGGGGAGTTGTGATGGCACCGACAGACAATGCCTTGGTCGCAGTCGCCGGGGATCCCACCGTCCAATTGGCTGGCCCCTCATTGCCATTGGCTGTCACGACACTCACTCCCATTTCCACCGCTTTATTCACCGCAAGGCTTGTCGGCCAATCCGGTCCATTGACGGAACTTCCCAAGGATAGATTGATGATATCCATTTTGTCTTCCACGGCTTTCTCGATGGCTGCGATCACTTGGACCGATGTTCCGGTTCCGCCCGGTCCCAATGCTCGATAGCTATATATCTCGGCATCGGGGGCAATGCCTTTCATTTGGCCATTTGCCGCGATTATACCAGCGACATGCGTCCCATGGATGGTTGCCTCCCCTTCTTTTGGCGTTGTCTCCATTGGATCATCATCCCAATCCACCACATCAAAGCCGCCTTTATAATTTCGCTTCAAATCAGGATGCTTGTAATCGATGCCGGTATCGATTACGCCGACCTTCACCCCTTTGCCGGTCACACCCGCTTCTTTTGATCCGAGGAACTCCTCTGTCACAAAAGGAATATCTCCTTCCCTCGAGGTTGCCTCATAGGTTTGTACAGGATGGATATGCAGGAGATGACCCTTCTGAAACAATACACGCAGCTGCGCATCTGTCCCGCGGAGTGCCAATCCCTGGAACAGGGTATCGAATTCTTCCACGATTTCAATGAATGGGTGATGCAGTTCCACATACTTGCGATAGGCAGCTGCATCCTCATCCAGTTCAATGATCACTGTCCTTTGCTCAGCTGCCTGAATCGGCTGGAAACCTGTCATGATGAATACGAATATAAACAACAAGCTGAATCGTTTCACAGCCTCTCCCCCCCTGTGCCATTAGGATGCACGAGTGATGACTCCCTATACAAAAAAACCAGCTGACTCAGTCAGCTGGTTCAAAAGGTGCAGGAGGTTCCGCCTGCAACCCGAAATAATATTGGAGATAATCTGCGATTCGTATCGAAGCCTGTCCATCCCCATAAGGATTGGATGCTTGTGACATTTCTTCATGGGCTTGTTCATCTGTCAGCAGATGATCAGCCATATCGAATATCGTTTCTTCATCCGTTCCGGCAAGCTTCAGCGTTCCGGCTTGAATTCCTTCCGGACGTTCTGTCGTATCCCGCAATACAAGCACAGGAACCCCAAGGGACGGCGCCTCTTCCTGTACGCCTCCGGAATCCGTCAGAAGCAAGTATGCCCGGGAAGCAAAGTTATGGAAATCGATCAGCCCAAGCGGATCGATCAGCTGAATCCGTTCATGGTTCCCAAGGATCCGATCCGCTATTTCACGTACAGCCGGATTCAAGTGCACCGGATAGACGATCAGTGTATCCGGATGTGCATCTGCAATTCTTCTGATTGCAGTGAACATATGCTCCATATTCTCACCAAGATTCTCCCGCCGATGAGCCGTGACAAGCACCAAGCGTCTGCCATCCGCCTGCTCCAGGATGGGATGCCGATAATCCGGTGCAACGGTAGTCTTCAAAGCATCTATCGCCGTATTTCCTGTAACCGCAATGGTTTCTGCGTCCTTATTTTCCTCAAGCAGGTTTTTTCGGGCTTGGGCAGTCGGGGAGAAATGCAAATCGGCAATCACACCGGTCAGCTGCCGATTGAGCTCCTCTGGAAATGGTGAGTATTTATTCCATGTACGCAAGCCTGCTTCGACATGACCGACTGGAATCTGGTTATAATAAGCAGCCAGCGATGCCGCAAAACTCGTAGTCGTATCACCATGGACGAGAACGATGTCCGGCTTTGCTTCCTGGTAAATCTTTTCCAGTCCTTCCATCACCTTGGTTGTGATATGCGCCAGGCTCTGCCGTGCTTTCATGATATTCAGATCATGGTCTGGCTTGATATCGAATATATCCAGGACTTGATCGAGCATCTCACGCTGCTGCGCCGTCACCGTCACAATCGTCTCGAACTGCTCCGGCCGCTTTTTCAATTCAAGCACAAGCGGAGCCATCTTGACCGCTTCGGGTCGCGTCCCGAAGACTAGCATGACTTTCTTTTTACTTGGTGCCATACAGACGGTCCCCTGCATCGCCAAGACCTGGTACGATATAGCCATGATCATCCAGCTTTTCATCCAGAGCAGCTAAATAGATATCCACATCCGGATGCTCCTTCTTGATCACTTCCACGCCCTCAGGTGCTGCAATCAGGCACATCAGCCGAATCTGTTTCGCCCCGCGCTTCTTCAGGGAGTGGATAGCATCATTGGCAGATCCACCCGTTGCAAGCATCGGATCGATGACAATCAATTCACGTTCTTCAATATCAGAAGGGAGCTTGATATAGTACTCCACCGGCTGCAGTGTCTCCGGATCACGATACAAACCGACATGCCCCACACGAGCAGCTGGAATCAGACGCAGGATACCCTCTGTCATCCCAAGACCGGCACGCAATATCGGCACAAGACCGATTTTCTTCCCAGCAAGTACCTTCGTTTTCGTTTCCACGACAGGTGTCTGGATCGTAGTCTCTTCCATCGGCAGATCACGCGTGATTTCAAACGCCATAAGCGCCGCGACCTCATCCACCAGCTCGCGGAATTCCTTCGTGCCTGTATTCTTATCGCGTATGTACGTAAGCTTATGCTGAATTAACGGATGATCCAAAACAAAAACATTACCCATTCCGAACACTCCCTCTAAAAATATTCAAATCTTTAATAGTATACAGAAAGAGAATAAGGAACGCAATGAAAACCCGAAAAGCGGAAAAAGCCGGTAAGGAACGGAGAAGGAAGCCAGAAAGCTCGGAGGTAGGCGCATTTTCCTTCCGCAGGGATTTATCGCTTCCGGCGCAGTTCCTGGCTTTTGGAGCTGGACATCTACCGAAAAGCGGAAAATGCCGGGCAGGAACGCGTTGAGTGATAATGAAGTAAAATTTTCATAATATAGAAGGGTTTTATGTTATATTGGGAGTGCATAGCCAATTCCAGATAAATGGAATTCATGAATCACTTTGATGATTTGGATTGTACAAATGAGGAGGGAGGGTCCACCGCTATATGAGTGCGCTGATTGTAGTTCCTTTATATTTTATTGCTCTATCTATCATTTTCAGTTCTTTCAAAAGGAAGGAATCTAAAAGTACGAAAGGTGAAATGGCAAATTATAAAGCAATGAGCTTCTCAGCAGTTATTTTCCCTATCGGATGGTCCGTCATGGAAGTCTATGGGCGATTCGCCCCATCTCTTTCATTGGAGGTTTACCGTAATTTCATGACGATGTTATTGCCAATCACAATCATAGTCTACGGCATTTCCCTATTTTTATTGCGTAAAGGTCTGAAAGATACAAAAGCGATGGAATGAAAACTTCTGCAAAAATATCCTCCCATGCTCCTTGCTCCAGCAAATTTTTATTCACATACAAAAAAAGACAGCCGTGCACGGCTGTCTTTTTTCGCTTACTTATAAAGCGGGAAACGATCAGCCAACGCTTTGACGCGGCCTCTCACTTCTTCGAGTTTGGCTTCATCATCATGATGTTTCAATGTATCGGCAATGATACCGGCAAGCTCATCCATTTCCGCAAGCTCAAATCCGCGGGTAGTGACGGCTGCTGTACCGATGCGGACACCGCTTGTGATGAATGGACCCTCTTTGTCGAATGGAATCGTGTTTTTATTCGTTGTCACACCGACTTCATCCAGGGCATGCTCAGCATCTTTGCCCGTTAGACCCAGCTTGCTCACGTCAAGCAGCAGCAAGTGGTTGTCTGTACCGCCTGATACGAGACGAATGCCTTCTTTTGTCAGACCTTCCGCCAACCTCTGTGCATTATCGACGATTTGCTGTGCGTAAGCTTTGAAATCATTATCGAGGATTTCCTTGAAGCTCATTGCTTTTGCTGCGATGACATGCATCAACGGACCGCCCTGCATTGCCGGGAAAACTGCTTTATCGATCTGTTTAGCATACTTTTCCTTTGTCAGGATCATACCGCCGCGCGGCCCGCGTAATGTTTTATGCGTCGTTGTCGTGACAACATCTGCATAAGGAACTGGCGAAGGATGTACGCCCGCTGCCACAAGACCAGCGATATGCGCCATATCAACCATAAGATACGCACCGGCTTCGTCAGCGATTTCACGGAATTTCGCAAAATCGATGACACGCGGATAGGCACTGGCACCAGCTACGATCAGCTTCGGCTTCACTTCGAGCGCTTTGGCACGCACTGCTTCATAATCCAGCTGCTCTGTTTCCTGATCCACACCATATTCCGTGAAGTTATACAGCTTACCGCTGAAGTTCACTGGACTGCCGTGAGTCAGATGGCCGCCATGACTGAGGTTCATGCCCAGAACTGTATCACCTGGCTCCAAAAAGGCAAAATAAACAGCCATATTCGCCTGTGCCCCGGAGTGCGGCTGTACGTTGGCATGTTCTGCACCGAAGATTTCCTTGGCTCGGTTGATTGCCAGATTTTCTGCTACATCAACATATTCACAGCCGCCATAATATCTGCGGCCAGGATAGCCTTCCGCATATTTGTTCGTAAGTACGGAGCCTTGCGCTTCCATGACAGCCTGGGATACGAAGTTCTCGGATGCGATCAGCTCGATTTTGTCATGCTGGCGTCCTCTCTCGTCTTCAATAGCTTGGAATAGTTCTGGATCATTCGCTTGAATATGTTTCATCGAAACATGCCTCCTCGTGTATTGTTGATGTATGTCGTCGCCGATGTCAGTCAGGGTACACAGCCCTTGCGCCGCCGATCAGTTTAGGTCTTGTATAGGCTGTATTGATCCGGGCACCGCCAATATAGCGCTGTTTCAGACGGAATGGTACTGCCACAGGCTTCAGATGCATCCCTATCATCGTCTCCCCGATATCCATTCCTGCATCCGCCCGGATATCTTCGACCAATACAGGGTCCTCGAACTGCTCATAAGCGCAAGCAGCCATGCTTCCACCGGCTCTTGCAACAGGTTTCGCGGAAACTTCGGTCAAACCGTATTGCCGACTGATATGCTTCTCTACTACAATAGCACGATTTAAGTGTTCACAGCACTGAAATACGAGATTTATGCCAGTTTCTTTTTTCAGCCATTCCAGCTGCTGGTAAAGCAGTTCTGCAATTTCCATATTGCCGGCACTGCCGATCCGCTCCCCGGCGACTTCGCTTGTCGAACACCCGACCAGGAATAAATCCCCTTCATGTAAATGTCCGCATGATGCAAGCTCTCTTACAACGATCCTGGTGTGATCTGCGATTGCTTTCATGTACATCCTCGCTTTTACTTGTTTTCGTATTCGGTGATTTTATTCACGCGGTTCTGGTGCCGTCCCGCCGTGAATTCCGTTCCCAGCCATGTTTGAACGATTTCGCGTGCCAAACCAGGACCGATCACTCGTTCACCCATTGCCAACATGTTGCTGTCATTATGTTCGCGGGTGGCTTTGGCACTGAAAACATCGTGTACAAGAGCTGCCCGGATTCCTGGTACTTTGTTTGCCGAAATACTCATACCGATTCCTGTACCGCAAATCAGGATACCGCGATCGAACTCGCCGCTTGCAACTCTCTCCGCTGCCGGTATCCCGTAATCAGGGTAGTCTACGGAACCTTCGCAATCACAGCCGGTATCCTCAAATTCGATATTAAGCTCCGTCAAAAGATCTGCAATTTCCTTACGAAGATTTACTCCACCGTGGTCTGATGTCAGAATCACTTTCATTTTGTTCATCCTTCCTTCCGAATTCCGCATGTTGTACGGATGCTTGTTTTGATAACTGGAACTGTTTCATCTGATTCCTCAGCTTGCCTGCCTGTTCCTCAAGCGATGCTGATAATTGTTCAAGATTGTGCATGACGGACGCTTGATCCTGTACAGATGCACTCACTTCCTGCGCACCGGCGGATGCCTGTTCTGCCAACTGCGCCACATCCTTGGACTGTTCCGTAACCGAAGCGATCTCTTCCCGCTGCTGCTGGGTAAGCTTCCCTATCTCCCGGATCGAAGAGGCGACCTGCGTGATGGCAGCTGTCATTTCCTCCATGACTACGCTGCTTTGGGAGCCTTTTTCTGCTTCACTCCGGGCCAGCGCCAACTGTTCATCGATCTCCGTCACGACCTGTCCGATATTCTGCTGGATTTCCTTGATGTTGACGGAAATGTCCTGTGCTGCCTGCCTGCTTTCATCAGCAAGTTTCCTGACCTCCTCGGCCACGACTGCGAAGCCCCTGCCCTGCTCGCCTGCACGCGCCGCTTCGATGGAAGCATTGAGTGCAAGTAGATTCGTTTGTTCTGCGATGTCACTGACAAGGAGGATGATCTGCTCGATTTGCGACGCATTCTTCTCAAGCTGCTTCACATTCCCGATCGAATGCTCCTGCTTCTTGGCAATACGCTGAATACCATGCACCAAATCCATTACCACTTCCTGCGAACTGTGTAATTTCCCAACCATGCCATTGGATAAATCCTGGGAATGGTCCGCTTTTGTACGCACATCCTCGGACAAAGCCGTAGCGTTATCAAGAGACTGTACAATACTGCCGACTGCCCCGGAGGTAGACTGAGCTCCCTCGGCCATAGTCTGCATGATCTCATCGATCTCGATCACCTTTTCAGACGCAGTCAATGTTTCATTTTGAATCCGCTTGGCATACTGATCATTCGCCTTTGCATTTGCATCGATGTCACTGATCACCGTTTTCAGGTTATGGAGCATTTTTTGGAAAGCACTTGCCAATGCACCAATCTCATCATTGGAATGGACAACCTCCCATTCTTCATCCAGGCTGCCATCCGCCGCCTTTGTTGCAACCCTCTCCAAATCCTTCAAGGGTTTCGTAATGAAACGCGCTGCTGAAAAGGCAAGTATCCCGGTCCACACCACACCTAGAAAAAGGGTGAGCAGGACGAGCACTGGGGCGGCGACATCCCAATATCGCTGTACAAAGGGGTGCACGATATAAATGAATAATGCACTGACACTATACGTCACCAATGCCAAAACCGTGGCGAAAATCGCCAGTTTGAAACGCAGACTGAAGCTTTTCATGACATAATCCACCATCCATGCTGATATTTTGGTATGAGAGTCTTTTTACCTACTTCTCATTGTGAATCTTTTCTGCCAATTTATCAACATAGAATTCCAATTCATGCAGCGTATCCCGATAAACTTCCACGGACCGTCCGAAAGGATCCATGATATCGGCCGCCGGCATACTTGCCTCAAGCTCCTGGATATACTGGATCTCCTGCTGATGGGCGTGCATGAAATCACTTTGGAAATCATCAGGATCCCCTTGGTAGCTGCTGGCGAAACGGACTCGCTTCGTTTCCAAGTCGGCATAGGCTTCCTGCAGGGATTTCCAGGATCCGGCAGCCTCCTGGGAAGCATACTCCGGCAATGTGTACAGTTTCCCGGCAGCATGCGGGTACTGCTCCAGCAACAGCTGCTTATGCTGTTCTGTCATCGTCAGGATCAAATCTGCCCAATCCACTCGTTCTTTCGTGACAGGCTTGGATTGGTGGTCGAACAGCACTCCCGCCTCTTCCATGACTGTCACCGCCTGATGGGAAGCAGGGGATCCGTCATGGGCGAATATACCAGCTGACTGTACCTCCACCTGCGGAAGCCGTTTCCGTACAAGTGCTTCTGCCATCGGGCTTCTGCACGTATTGCCAGTACAAACAAATAATAGTTTCATCCAGATATCTCCTTGCTTCTAAAATGGTGCTACTAGTAGTATACAACAGGTGAAGCATTCTTACATGTCATGGGAATGGAACCTTTATTGCTTTTTAATCGTGATCGGGAAGTGGAGGTGGGAAGGAATGCGAGGAAAAACAGCCGTCTTGATAAGCATCATGCTATTTTATTGTGTAAGTGCAATCTCCATTCTATATCGAAATGATATTATTTCTTCCTCAATCGGCCATTATGGCAATAAGTCCTTTAGGAAAGTAAGAGAAACTGACCAGATTATGCCGGCATCCGGCTATATCATCTCCCTCCTTGTATTGGAATAAAAAAAGGAACGTGACCATCAGGCACATTCCCTTTTCCTTATATCCATCCTGTCGCGGCTTTTTCCAACCGATTCATGATAGCTGTGCCGACCCCTGTCTTTTCAAAGCTTTCACAAAGGATTATCGATACATCCGATTTTTTGAAATGTCGGAGTGCATCATAAAGATGTTCCGCCACTGTGGAAAGATCTTGTCTTGTCCCGCAGATTTGAACCTGCTCATCCTTCAGCATCTGCGCAAGCTCCTCCGTGGCAATGATACCGACTTTCTCACCAGCTGCAGTAAGCTTTTCCACATGCTGCTGCATATTCCCATCCACCAGATACAGCGGGGCCTCCGGCGCATAATGCGTATATTTCATCCCGGGTGCTTTTGGTTTCTCCTTTTCATTGCCTGCCAGTCCCGGATCCACCATCACCGTCCCGATCACCTCCTGGATTGCTTCCGCCGTTACACCGCCTGGCCGGAGAATCACCGGCACTGCTTCCGTACAGTCTACCACGGTAGATTCCAAGCCGATACCTGTCGGGCCTCCATCCATGATTCCGGCAATACGTCCATCCAGATCTTGGGTCACATGCACCGCTTTGGTCGGACTCGGCCTGCCAGAGATATTCGCACTCGGCGCGGCAATCGGCAAAGCCACTTCCTGCAAAAGACGCAAGCCCACCGGATGACTTGGTATCCGGACACCGATGGAACCAAGACCGGCGCTGACATTCGGCGCCACTGCTCCTTTACTCTTCAATATAAGTGTAATCGGGCCCGGACTGAATGCTTCCAAAAGTTTGTACGCCACTTCCGGAACGTCTTCGACAAGATCCTTCAGCTGATGTTTATCCGCTACATGGACGATGAGCGGATTATCAGATGGACGTCCTTTGGCTTCGAATATTTTCCGGACAGCTTGTTCATTCGTTGCGTCAGCACCAAGGCCATAAACTGTCTCGGTCGGAAAAGCAACAGCTTCCCCTTTCCTAAGAAGGGCTGCTGCCTCCTCCATTGCGTTTGTGTCGAGAGACTGCTGCGAAACAGTCCAATGCTTCGTTTCCATCATGGATCAGATGCTCCTTCTGCTAAATATCACTATGAGCTATGATACCACATGGAATGCCATTCCCCAATGTCAGAGCGTTTTCTCCCACCAGCCTTGCTTCGGTTCAAAACCGTATAGATCCATCAGCTGATCCAGCGATTCATGATGACTGATCAGCCGCAAGCTGCTGGCCTCACGCCTCCTAGCTTCCATGCTGGCAAGCTCCATGCAAGTCAAAATGATGGTTCCATTGGCTGGCGGCCTGACGTACATGGAGTGGATCCGGACAGCCTTGTCCTGCTGTTCCAAGCAGAAAAAAGCGCGCCACCCATTCGCCGTGTCTATGATATAGCCTTCTTCATACAGCTTCTGCTGCTCCATTTCCCACCGGGGCAGACTGTTTCCGAAAAAAACATCCAGTTCGGAAAGCTCGAATGCTTTTGCAGGTATCAACTGCACAAAAATTCCTCCCGTCTACTTCTGGCTGATAGAGTATATGAACGGGAGGAACACGATATGAATCTAGCTGAACCATTCCAATAGGAAAAACTTCACCTTCGGCTTTTCTTCCTCGGGCGTCTCCTCCGCAGCTACATCCACAGGCTCTGCATCGGCATTTCCTTCTGCCTCCGCCACACTCGTACCGCTTGAGAAATCCAGAAAGCAAAGGGGCGGGAACAGCACACACCACCAGTTTTCGCCTTCTCCTTCTCCAAGGGTGATCAATACAGCTTCATATTGACCAGCCGGATACAAATAGGAACCATAAAGCTTTGCCGGAAAAGAAATCCTGTCACTATATTCCACATTGAATCCCTGGGCTTTCCCTTGCTCATTCAACACACGGGCAACAGTCTTCTTGATTTCTGGGAGCTGCTCTTCTATAAGCTTCCGAGCTTCTTCGATATCCGTCATATCTTTTACCCAGCTATTGATCTGGGCATTCACTTCATCGCGGATGAGTCGCTTCAGCTCCTGATCTTCATCGGAATTACTATTAGCCAGGATGCGGAGACGAATCGCTTCATCCGGTATTTCTTTCACTGCTTGGGAATCATTGCTCACCTGAGCCTCTGTACCATTCCCCGGATAGAAGATATATAGGAATAATAGAACGATTGCAGTCAGGGAAAATAAAAGCTTCTTCATAATTGGTACCTCTTTCCTTTTGTTTGATGGTACCAGTATGAACAGCTTGGCCCAATTTAAACCTATGAATCTATCTTTTTGCATACAAAAAAGGACCGCGCCCCAAAAAGGACGGTCCCTTATTTTTGTATCCAAGCAAATACCATACGATCCTTGCCATTGATATCCTGTCTTACTTCCACTTCCGCCTCCGGGAACCTCCCTGCCAGCAAGTCACGGACTGCCCTTCCTTGCTGCCAGCCGATTTCAAAGGCGACGACAGCCGGAAAAGCGAGTACTTCAGGGAGCCCAGCTATGATTTCCTTATAAGCGGCAAGCCCTTTGTCGTCTGCAAACAAAGCAAGACCCGGATCAAAGTTTTTCACCGTGTCTGTCATATGTTCCTTATCCGCCTCATCAATATAAGGAGGATTCGAAACAAGCACATCGACGCGTTTGCCAAGCTCCCGCAGCGGCTCCAAATAGCTTCCGAGCTTCAACGTAAGGTCAGCTCCCAATGTACAGCTGTTGCTCTTTGCTATAAGCAAAGCGCGCTCGGAAATATCCGTGGCAATGACGGAAGCCTCCGGAAAAGCAAGCTTCAAAGAAGTGGCGATGATTCCGCTTCCTGTACCGACATCGGCAATTGTCAAATCACGCCCGGCAAGACGCTCTTTGATCATGGCTTCGACACCCAGTACCAGCTCTTCCGTTTCCGGCCTCGGAATGAGCACATCCCGGTTCACATAATAGCGCCTGCCAAGGAATTCCTCTTCTCCAGTCAGATGCTGCAGCGGAATGCCTGTTTTGGCATGCTCTTCAACATCTTTCCGGAAGGCGGCATAGAGGACTGGATCAATGGGCTCCCTCAGCTTCATCAACAGCGCAGTCTTATCGATTCCAAGATGGAATAACAGTAAATGCTCCGCCACCCTGTCCTCCCGGCTGTGGCTTTGTAAATACGCCGCCGCTTCCTGCAGCGCCTCCATGAGGCTTGGCTGGTTATTCTCCGATTTGCTCAAGTTTTCTTGCCTGCTCTTCCATGATCAATGCGTCGATGACTTCATGGAGCTTTCCTTCGAGGATTTGGTCCAGCTTCTGGATGGTAAGCCCGATCCGGTGATCCGTCACCCGGTTTTGCGGGAAATTATATGTCCGGATACGTTCCGATCGGTCACCTGTACCTACAGCTGATTTCCGTGCATCATCATATTCAGCCTGGGCTTCCTGCTGGAACTTATCATATATCCGGGCACGCAGGATTTTCATGGCTTTTTCTTTGTTCTTGATCTGTGATTTCTCATCCTGCATCGACACGACGATCCCGGTCGGCATGTGCGTCAACCGGACCGCGGACATCGTCGTATTTACGCTTTGTCCCCCGGGACCGCTGGATGCGAATGTATCCACCCGGATATCCTTATCGTGGATGTCCACTTCGACCTCTTCCGCTTCCGGCATCACCACCACTGTCGCTGTCGACGTATGAATACGGCCGCCGGACTCCGTTTCCGGCACACGCTGGACGCGATGGGCACCGTTTTCAAATTTCAGGTTGGAATAGGCATTTGCGCCGTTGATCATGAAGATGATCTCCTTGTAGCCGCCTACTCCAGTAGAAGTCGCTTCCATCAACTCTGTTTTCCAGCCTTGTGTTTCTGCGAATCTGCTGTACATACGATACAGATCGCCCGCGAACAGCGCTGCTTCATCTCCGCCAGCTGCGCCGCGAATTTCCATGATGACGTTTTTATCATCATTCGGATCCTTCGGCAGCATCAAAATACGCATCTGCTCTTCCAATTCCGGCAGGCGCGGTGACAATTCGGCAATCTCTGCTTTTGCCATTTCCAGGATTTCCGGATCCTTTTCCTCGGCAAGCATCGTTTTGGCGTCTTCCACCTGTGCGCTGATATCTTTGTATTCACGATAAGCCTGCACGACGTCTGTCAGCCCAGCTTGCTCTTTGGAGAACTCGCGCAATTTATTCGTATCACTGATCACATCCGGATCACTTAATAATTCGTTCAATTTCTCATATCGGTCTTCCAGTGCTTGTAAACGATCTAGCATATCGACACCTCTTTCCTTGCTTTATTATAGCTTCTCCCCGGGTCTTGGGCAATCGAGTAAAGGTCAAAGCGGCGGGTTGCTGTGGCATCTGCGGCAGACAGGATAATAAGAGTCATTGCCGCCGATCTGTATCTGATCTCCTGTGTATACAGGCTTGCCATTGTCATCCACCCGCAGGTTCATGGTTGCTTTCCGTTCGCAGAACCAGCAAATGGTCTTCATCTCCTCGATCTTATCTGCATAAATGAGCATATATCGGCTTCCCTCGAACAGCTCATTCTGGAAATCATTCTTAAGACCGAAGCCCATGACGGGAATATCGAATGCATCGACGATTGCGGCCAGCTGAAGCACATGCTCCTTGCTTAAAAACTGCACTTCATCGATCAATACACAATGCGGTGTCGGTTCATGCTCTTTCACGATTTTCAAGATATCGGTTTCCTCGAAAATCGGAATGGCCTTACGGCGCAACCCGACTCGGCTTGAAACATATCCGACTTCATCCCTTGTATCGATGCCGGAAGTGAATATTAGAACCGACTTGTTTTGCTCCTCGTAATTATTGGCCACTTTCAGTATTTCGATCGACTTCCCGCTGTTCATTGCGCCATATTTGAAAAATAATTGTGCCATGTCATTTCTCCTTGTCAAATAAAAAAGATAGTGCCGAAGTACACTATCTTTATCCATACTATATCTATCCCACTTATGTATATCTGGATGATCAGTGTACATGCAATGGTAACTTGGAAAGGCATTAGAAGCAGAAAAAACAGGCAAAGGGTGTTTGCCTGTTTCTTCTTCATATCTCAAGCTATTAGCTCAAGTTGTATTTCTTCTTGAAGCGATCTACGCGGCCGCCAGCTTTATCAGCTTTTTGTTTACCAGTGTAGAACGGGTGAGAAGCTGAGCTGATTTCCACACGAATCAATGGGTAAGTGTTGCCATCTTCCCATTCGATTGTTTCGTCGGAAGTTTGAGTAGAACCAGTCAAGAATTTGTAGTCAGAACTAGTATCTAGAAATACAACTTTGTTATATTTCGGATGGATTTGTTCTTTCATTCGTTAGCACTCCTTTTTGCCCTGAATCCCTAGGAAACAGAGTTTATTGTGAGAGACCGATAACTGTCGTGAAAGCTCACATAACGTGATTATAACAGTCTCCCCATTCCAATGCAAGAGGAAATCAATGTAATCAGGCGCGCTTATTCGTGCCTTTTCGTTTCATTTCTTCTTCCATATTTGCAAGGAACTCCTCATTGTTCTTGGATGCCCTTAAACGACGCAGGAAGCGTTCGGCAAAGTCCTGGGAATCCTGCATGGTTTTACGGATCGCCCACATCTTATCCAGCTGTCCCTTAGGTACGAGCAGCTCTTCTTTCCGTGTACCGGAACGAAGCATATCGATTGCCGGGAAGATACGTCTTTCGGCAAGGGAACGATCCAAATGCAGCTCCATATTGCCTGTCCCTTTGAATTCCTCATAAATGACATCGTCCATCCGGGATCCTGTATCGACAAGTGCCGTTGCAAGGATCGTGAAGCTGCCGCCTTCCTCGATATTACGGGCGGCACCGAAGAAACGTTTCGGACGGTGGAAGGCTGCTGGGTCGATACCGCCGGAAAGCGTGCGTCCGCTCGGCGGAATGACCAGATTATATGCACGGGCAAGGCGCGTGATGCTGTCCATCAGCACGATGACATCCTTTTTGTGCTCGACCAAGCGCATCGCACGTTCCAATACTAGCTCCGAAACCTTGATATGGTTTTCCGGTACTTCATCGAATGTGGAGCTGACCACATCGACATCGGGATGAACGGAGCGTTCGATATCCGTCACTTCCTCCGGGCGTTCATCCACAAGCAGGATGATCAGCTTGGCATCGGGATGATTGGTTGTAATGCTATTTGCAATCTGTTTCAGCAGCATTGTTTTACCTGCTTTTGGCGGAGCTACGATCAATCCGCGCTGACCGAAACCAACCGGTGTCATCAAATCGATGATGCGAGTTGAAATTTTACGGGTCTCGGTTTCCAGCTTCATCTGCTTATCCGGATACAAAGCTGTCAACGCAGGGAAATGCACACGCTCCTTCGCCACTTCCGGATCCTCGTTATTCACTGCATCCACATGCAGGAGACCGTAATAACGCTCGTTCTCTTTCGGCGGACGGACCTTGCCGGAAACCTTATCCCCATTACGTAAATCAAAGCGTCTGATTTGTGACGCACTGATATAGATATCCTCCGCGCTCGGAGCATAATTGATCGGCCGCAGGAATCCGAAACCTTCTGATGGAATGATCTCCAGGATACCGTCCATGAAAAGAAAACCATCCTTTTCTGCCTGCGCTTTCAGGATAGCGAAGATCAATTCGCGTTTTGTCAGTTTCGCATAATAGGAAACACGGTATTCACGTGCCATCGCGTATAATTCTTTCAATGTCAATGTTTCTAGATGAGAAATGGATAGTTCAGCCACAAAATCACCACACCTATTGTATTTAAGGACTTGTCCTTATCTATTTGGCTGTATAAATCATGATCCTTCATTGGTGCTTCAAAACTGGTGGAATCTAATTCAATCTTGGACCGAGAGAGGTGCAAGGTTTTGCTTGAGTCCCCGCATAGCTCTGGAAGAAAAGGAAGGATGGTAGTGTATAACTAGAATAGAAGATTATAACTATCATTTTTTACCACAATACAGCTTTTTTAAACTTGCTGCGTTTTTTAGCATAACTAATAATACATTTTCGCACTTGAATATTCAACTGTATTTTTCAGTTGAATGAGGGATTCAAAAAAGACTGGCTCGCGCCAGTCTTTTCATCATGAAGTTCAGACGACAAAATTCGATTTTCAAGCAGGACACGTATGGGACAGACCAGCTGCTCATCACCTGCTTTGTACAGCCTTTTGTTTTCTGCATGATCAGGAATTCTGAAACTGTTCGACTTCTTGTTCACTCATATCTTCCCGCCATATGTTGGCACCCAGTGCATGGAGTTTATCCGTGATATGTTCATAGCCGCGATCTATATGCTCCACGCCTGTGATTTCCGTCACACCTTCAGCCATCAATGCAGCGATGATCAATGCCGCTCCGGCCCGAAGATCACTGGCTTTCACTTTGGCTCCCTCCAGCTGTACAGCACCAGTGACGATGGAGGCTCCGCCCTCCACTTTCACCTGCGCGTTCATCCGCCGCAGTTCGTCGATGTGCTTGAAGCGAGCTTGATAAATGGTATCCGTTACGACACCCGTCCCATGCGCTTTGGTCAATAAAGCTGTAAAAGGCTGCTGCAGATCGGTCGGGAAACCAGGATAAACCAGAGTCTTCACGTCCACACTATTCAGCCTTGCCCCTGGGCGCACAGTCAGCTGTTCCTCGCCTTCTGCGATCTCCACGCCCATCTCCCGCAATTTTGCCAGCAAGGACTCCAAATGCTCAGGGATGACATTATCAATGACAACCTCTTCCCCTTGGGAAGCTGCAAGGATGATATAGGTTCCCGCCTCGATCCGGTCAGGGATGATCGTATGATGGCAGCCATGAAGATGATCCACACCCTCTATGCGAATCACGTCGGTGCCGGCACCTTTGATTTTCGCTCCCATACTGGTCAAAAGGGTGGCCACATCGACTATTTCCGGCTCCTTTGCCGCGTTTTCAATCACTGTCTTACCCTTCGCCCGCACTGCAGCAAGCATGATATTGATAGTCGCACCAACACTCACCACATCCAAGTAAATACGTGCTCCGCGCAGTTCATCCGCTCGCAGGTAGATCGCCCCTTGCTCATTTGTCACCTTTGCTCCCAATGCTTCAAAGCCCTTGATATGCTGGTCGATAGGTCGAGGGCCCAGATAACAGCCGCCAGGCAAGCCGATGACTGCCTGCTTGAATCGTCCGAGCATCGCTCCCATGAAATAATAGGAAGCCCGGAGTTTCTTCACTTTTCCGTTCGGAAGAGGCATGGACGTCATGGCAGATGGATCGATCGTAAGACCGTGATCGGTATTGGATACTTTGCCGCCGATTTCTTCAAGCAAGTGACTTAACGTCTCAACATCTGAAATTTCGGGCAGCCCTTCTATTGTTACCGGAGACTCAGCCAGTATAGCAGCAGGAAGCAGTGCGACTGCACTGTTTTTCGCTCCGCTGATCTTTACTCTTCCTTTAAGAAGGTTTCCGCCCTCTACTAATATTTTCTGCATAAGGAACTCCTCACATTTAGGATAACAGCAACGTTAGTTTCCTCTATTTTACCATAATTATACTATATACAACTGTTACAGTCTGCAAGAAATCATTCGATTCCAGCATCTGTCAACGGATGCTCGACCAATTTCCTCAGAACCTCAAAAGAAACGGTCGCGATATGCGCTCCCTGCTTCGCAGCCTCTGTTACATGGATGGGATGCTGGATGGAAGCAGCAATGATCCCTGTCTTGATCTGATGCCGGTTGAAAACATCCGCTATGACATCAAGCAGTTCCATTCCGCTATGACCGATATCATCGAGCCTCCCGATGCATGGCGATACATATGTAGCCCCGGCACGGGCAGCCAGCAGCGCTTGATTCATATCAAAGATCTGTGTCACATGCGTCTTTATATTCAATCCAGATAAGATTTTGACTGCTTTCAGACCTTCTATTGTCATCGGTATTCTCACCGTGACATTCGGAGAAATCCCGGCAAGGGCCTTGCCTTCTGCCACCATTCCGTCCGCTTGCTCCGAAACAACCGCTGCATCGACAGGGCCTGACACCTCTTCGGTCATCTCCCGGATCCTATCATGAAACGACACATTCCCGCCAACCATCGACATCGGTTTTATCGCCACCCCCGCCAATACACCAAGTGCATCGGCAAGCTTGATTTCCTCCAGGCTGGCAGTCTCCAAAAAGAATTTCATCTTTTCCACCCCTTAAGCAGTTCCGAAGTAGTTTATGCAGGACTCCCTGTATATGGCAAAGGGTTTACATCAAATTCTTCGATTTCCACTCTCTTTTTCAATCCCTATTCCATAATAGCACTGTACAGTTTTTTCACCGATTCCTGTTTTTTTAAACTGTTTTTTGTTCTTTTGAAGGATTCGTTTCTGGGGGATCCGCTTTTCATTTGATGTCTAGCTGCGAAATCCAGAAACTGCGCCGCAAGCGATGAATCCCTGCGTGAGGTAAAGTGCCTCTCTCCCGGCTTTCTCGCTTGCTTCTTCGTTTCTAACCGGCTTTTTCCGCTTTTCGTTCTTATAAAAAAAGAAAACTGCCCCGAGGGGCAGTTTGTTATGTTTTTTGCTTACGCTTTGCCTGAGGAGCCGAATTCGCGCATTTTGCCGATTACTGTTTCTTTGATTGCTTCGCGAGCTGGTCCTAGGTATTTACGTGGGTCGTATTCGTTTGGTTTTTCTGCCAATACTTCACGAACGCGTTTAGCAGAAGAAATTTGGTTTTCAGTGTTCACGTTGATTTTAGAAGTACCAAGCGTGATTGCTTTTTGGATATCTTTTGTCGGGATACCTGTACCGCCGTGCAATACCAATGGAAGGTCAGTTGTTTTGAAGATTTCTTCCATGCGATCGAAACCAAGGTTTGGTTCGCCTTTGTAAGGACCGTGAACAGAACCAAGTGCTGGTGCGAAGCAGTCAACGCCAGTTTCTTCCACAAGCTGCTTGCATTCGGAAGGAATTGCGTAAGCTGCATCTGCATCTTCTACGACAAGATCGTCTTCTTGTCCGCCGATGCGTCCAAGTTCTGCTTCGACAGATACGCCGTGCAAGTGTGCAAGCTCAACTACTTTTTTCGTAAGCGCGATGTTTTCTTCCAATGGATGGTGGGAACCATCGATCATCACGGAAGTGAAGCCGGCATGGATCGCTTTCGCACATGTTTCGAAGCTGGAACCATGGTCAAGGTGAATAGCTACAGGTACAGTGATGTTATAGTCTTCCAAAAGACCTTTCACCATCAATACAACTGTTTTGAAGCCACCCATATATTTCGCTGCCCCTTCGGATACACCAAGGATGACAGGAGAGCTTTCTTCCTGAGCTGCTTGCAGGATCGCTTGTGTGAATTCAAGGTTATTGATGTTGAACTGTCCTACAGCATAGTGATTTTCTTTAGCTACATCTAGCATTTCTTTCATTGATACTAAAGGCATAACAAAAATCCTCCTTCAAATTTGCACGACGGTCGGCAACTATGTAAGTGAAGTCGTGTATTTTATCGCTTCCATACATAAGAATACCAACTCGCCCGTCATGGTGCAACATTTCCCGCTCTTTTATACCTGATTCGACCCTTCTTTCAATACTTGATTCACCATTTTTCGAACATTGAGTATATCGAAAGGCTTGGCAAGCACATCAATCAGGAAGTCATAATCCTGTCGGAATGCTCCTGCTTCCTCCGCCAATCCGCTCATCATGATTGTCGGGATGGAAAGTCCCTGGTCTTTGAGCTCATCCAATACTGCAGGCCCATCCAGTACCGGCAGCTTATAATCAATCAGTAAAAGATCCGGCTGTTGTTTTTTTATTTGGTCAAGTGCTTTTGCTCCCGTGCAGACGGAAATCACTTCATGTCCTTCTTCCCGGATGACTTCCTCCAGCAAAATCCGAATACCTGGCTGGTCATCCACGATCAACACGCGCTTACTCATCCGCATATCCCCCTAGAAAACGAAGCAAGCTGCTGCTTGCTTCGACATAATGTTCACTGCTCTGACTCAGTTACACCTTTTTCTAGTAAAAAGCACCAAATTCCTGCTTCTCCACTCAAATTAATTATATATAAGCATACCGATCAGTTTTCTTTATGCTGTAAAGACGCACCGATGAAGCCATGGAATAACGCGTGCGGACGGTTCGGGCGGCTCTTGAACTCCGGATGATACTGGGAAGCGACAAACCAAGGATGATCCTTGATCTCGACCGTTTCGATCAAGCGTCCATCCGGGCTTGTACCAGAGAAGACAAAGCCTTGTTCTTCCATCTGTACACGGTATTGATTGTTAAACTCGAAACGATGGCGATGACGTTCATAGATGACATCCTCATTGCCATACGCCTCTTTTGTTTTCGTACCATCTTGCAAGCGGCAAGGATATACGCCTAAACGCAAGGTACCGCCTAAATCGGAGATATCTTTTTGCTCAGGAAGCAAATCGATGACCGGATGAGGTGTCAATGGATCGATTTCACTTGAATGTGCACCTTCAAGATGAAGGACATTCCGAGCAAATTCGACAGTTGCCAGCTGCATACCCAGGCAAATACCAAGGAATGGGATCTTTCTGGTGCGAGCATAGTGTATCGCTTCGATCTTACCTTGGATACCGCGGTCGCCGAATCCGCCCGGCACAAGGATGCCATCCGCATCTCCAAGTAATTCTTCCGCATTATCGGCTGTTACATCCTCGGAATTGATCCATTTCACATCAATATCGGTATCATAAGGATATCCTGCGTGTTTCAAGGATTCCACAACGGAAATGTACGCATCCTGAAGCTCGACATATTTCCCTACCAATGCAATGCGGACAGTCTTTTTGAGGTTCGTCACATGCGCAGCCATTGCAGACCATTCCGTCATATCAGCCGGCGGGCATTCCAAACCGAAATGATCGCAAACAAATTGATCCAGGTTTTGGCTCTGCAAGGCAAGCGGTACATCGTAAAGTGTATCGGCATCGATACATTCCACAACTGCATTGATATCCAAGTCACAAGAAGATGCAATCTTCTCCTTCATATCCTTGCTGATGGATCTTTCAGAACGCAAAACAATGGCATCCGGCTGAATACCGAGGGAGCGAAGTTCTTTGACGCTATGCTGTGTCGGTTTTGTTTTCAATTCACCAGCGGCCTTGATAAAAGGTACAAGTGTACAATGCAGATACATCACATTGTCACGGCCGATATCGGATTTGATTTGACGAATGGCTTCCAAGAACGGCAAAGATTCGATATCTCCTACCGTCCCCCCGATTTCCGTGATGACAACATCAGCGTTTGTCTGTTTGCCGGCACGGAAGACTTTGTCTTTGATTTCATTCGTGATATGCGGGATGACTTGGACAGTACCTCCAAGATAATCACCGCGGCGTTCCTTTTTCAACACAGTGGAATAAATCTTACCTGTTGTCACATTGGAGTATTTATTCAAATCGATGTCGATGAAACGTTCATAATGGCCAAGGTCCAAATCTGTTTCCGCACCATCTTCGGTGACGAAGACTTCCCCGTGCTGATATGGACTCATCGTGCCCGGATCCACATTGATGTATGGATCGAATTTTTGGATTGTCACCTGTAATCCCCGATTTTTCAGTAAACGGCCAAGTGATGCCGCTGTGATGCCTTTACCCAGAGAAGATACTACTCCTCCTGTAACAAAGATATACTTTGTCAACGTAATCCCTCATTTCTAGCATTTATTTATAGAATACCCATGTCCTTAAAAAAGTTTGAGAAAAAATAAAAAGCGCTCCCTTTGTTAAGGGAACGCGTCTTTGGACAATTAAAGAGCCCACATAAAATATTACTGATTCTCTTCTGCAAAGTCAATAACATTTCAGCGAATAATATTCGCTCAGCGGTCTTCGTCCTCATCATCTTCGTCGCCAGTCAGATGCATATCTTCTCCGATGATTTCGCGGGTATCATCGTCAGTATCATCACTTTGGTAATCACCTTCCGCGATATCCTCTTCCAAATCATCTTCATCGCCGTAATCTTCGTCGAAGCCTTCCTCATCGAGAGTGAAGTCTTCCTCGAGATCATCCAGATCTTCATCTTCCTCTGCTACACGTTTCTTCCTTTTCTTCGTAGGTTCGACTGTAACGTCTTCGTCGAATTGATCTACTGCATACCAGCTCTTCAGTCCCCAAAGATTGGAACCTGCTGTCATGAAACGGCCGTCTACGTTCAGGTCCGTGTAGAATTGCAGCAGATATTCTTCACGCTGATCATCGCTCAATTGTTTGATTTCAGCTATTTTATCGAATAATTCTCTATAATCGGTTGCTTTGTTTTCATCCTCTAGGATCAAATTCGTCAATTCCACGAGGGAAAAGTCAGCAAGCTCTTCTTGGCTGTATTCTTTCAAACCCACTGTCACAGCACTCCCTTTATCAAATAAGTTGGTTATGTTCACGTCTACCGTTTTAGAACCATACCTTACATTATATTGCCAGGCCTATCAAAATGCAATATTTCTTCGGATCAGCGGCGTTTTTTGACTTGTTTGACGTGTTTGGACAGCTGCTTGAACTGTTTTCCCTGCTCCAGCTGTGCCTTGGCTGATGTTTTCCTGTCAAAATACCGGAGCTCACGCTGCAGCTTGAAATAGCTTTGCAGCCGCTCCGCTTCCAGCCCGCCGCTGTCCATCGCTTCCTGCACGCGGCAGCCAGGCTCCTTTTGGTGTGTGCAATCCCGGAAGCGGCATCCATTTGCCAATTCTTCGATATCAGCAAAAGCCGCTGACATACCAGCGTGCTGCTGATTCCACAGCTGCAGCTCGCGCATGCCTGGTGTATCGATAATCATCCCGCCGCCAGGAATCCGGATAAGCTCCCGGTGCGTCGTCGTATGCCGACCTTTGCCGTCATCCTCCCGAATGTCCCCGGCAAGCTGCACTTCCTTCCCATACAGCATATTCACAAGCGTGGATTTCCCAGCTCCCGAGGAACCGAGGAAAGCCGCTGTGACACCAGCCGCAAGCTGATTGCCGATTGCATCGACGCCCCTTCCGTCAATGGCACTTGTGACGTAGACGTCCACACCAGGGGCAATCGCCTCCACTTCGAGCAATCTCCCCTCCACGTCACTGCACAGGTCTCCCTTGCTCAAAATGATGACAGGTAATGCCCCGCTATCGTAAGCTGCCAGCAAATAGCGTTCCAGTCTGCGGAGATTATATTCTTGGTTCAATGCCATCACCAGATAAATATAATCTATATTCGCCGCAACGATTTGCTCCTTGGTCACAGCACCTGCCTCATTCCGTGAGAATTTACTCTTTCTCGGCAATAAAGCACGAATCGTCGCTTTCCCTTCTTCGTGCCGGGCATCGATCAGCACCCAATCCCCGACAGCTGGAAACTCCCCTTTTTGCCGAAACTTTCCTGACAGCGTCGCCAGCAGCTCTCCCCGGTCATCCAGCACTCGATACATATGTTTATGTTCCGATACAACTCGCGCAGGCGTCCATTTCTTATCATAGACCTGCCTCGCTGCTTCCAATCGATCATTCCACCCTAATAGATTCCATGCTTCGTTCATGTTTTCCTCCTAGTGATGCCATTTTTGGCCATAATAAAAAGGACTGTCTGCACAGCCCTTCCACCAGGATGGAAAAATCCCGCTAACCCAGACGCGCAGAAGGGATGTGCATGGTGACGGACAGCTGTTCATTCATCGCGATTGTCAACATAGTCATCATCCCTTTCCGCGAATCCGGCATTTGCCGTTCGCTCTTGATTTGTTTTTATGATACATGACATTGGCTATTTTTGTAAAGCCTATTATTAATCCAGGAAAGGAGATCAGGATATGTATGTCTTCTTCCTCCTGCTGGCCCTCCTGTTCCTCCTCGTCGTGCTGATAGGAGTGGACTTGGCGCTCGGCAGGAAACAAAGCAAAAGAAGGGCCGTCAATCGTCTGATCGGCCATAAACATGCGTTTGCTTCCATATTCGATGATGGGGTCACCTTCTATGAAGCTCTGATCCGTGATATAAAAGCTGCACAGCATTCCGTCGATATCCAATTCTTTCTCGTAAAATGGGATGAACCGACCCAGCAGCTGGTTGAACTCTTGAAGCAGCGGGCACAGGAAGGAATCAAAATCCGTTTCCTGCTGGACCGGATCGGCGGCTATCGTCTGCCCCGAAAAGAACGGCAGCTCCTGCGCGATTCCGGTGTCATGCTCCGATTCGCCAATATACCCAGTTTCCCATATTTCCTCTATAACCTGAATCTGCGCAATCACCGCAAAGTGACGATCATCGATCAAAAAAGCGCATATATCGGAGGATTCAATATCGGGAAAGAATATTTAAGCAAAGAGCCCCGTTTTGGCTTCTGGCGCGATTGTGTCGTAAAACTTGAAGGAGAGGCTGTCTACACATTCGTACAGGTATTCGCATCCGACTGGGGAGACCCGTTTCATATATTGCCGAAACAAGCACCCGCATTCGATGGCGCGCAGATAGAGGCTGTCGTAACGGAAGCAGATGGCTACGAAGACTGGCTGCTGCATCAAATCCACCATGCGAGGAAATACCTTTATATCGGGACACCCTATTGTGTACCGACCCGCCGTGTGGAGGCTGCACTCAAGCGCGCTTCGGAAAGGGGCGTGGATGTCAGGCTGATGGTGCCGACCAAAGTCGATCATTATGTCGTCAATCAAGTGTCCTTTCATTTCGCCAGACGTTTGATCCAGCATGGGATACGCATCAATTTGTATCAGAACGGCTTTTACCATGCCAAAATCGTGCTGAGCGATGACTCCTGGTGTGCTGTCGGCTCTGCCAACCTTGATGGCCGGAGTTTGCTGATAAACAAGGAGCTTACCATAACCATCAGACAGAATGACCTATTTTACGCCCAGCTGCTCGCACTGTGGAAGAAAGATGAACAATCAAGCATCGCAGCCTCTGTGCACGATATGCAAAAACGCCCTTGGATCGCCAAGGCTACTGGCATCCTTTTCAGGCCGCTTCGGAATTACCTTTGAAAAACGCCCGCCGGCATTGCTGCCAGCGGGCGTTTTTTTACATTTTTTCTGGTGCTTCCACACTGATGAGACGCAGTGCATTTTTAATGGTGATACGTACTGCTTTCATCAACGCGATCCGCGCTTTCGTCAAGTCCTCATTATCCGGATTCAGCACTTTTTCAGCGTTATAGAAGCTGTGAAGTGCAGAAGCCAGGTCAAAGGCATACTGGGTGATACGATGCGGTGTGCGTTTTGCAGCTGCATCTGCCACCACCTGCGGGAATTCCCCAAGGCGCTTCAAGAGATCCAATTCCTTCTCCGCCGTCAGGAGGCCGGCATCGAATGCTCCCTCTGTCTGGAATCCTTTTTCAGCAGCTTGTGCAAGCATCGTGCTGATGCGGGCATATGCATACTGCACATAAAATACAGGATTTTCGTTGGATTGGGATTTGGCCAAGTCCATGTCGAAATCAAGATGGGAGTCGCTGGAGCGCATGACAAAGAAGTAACGCATGGCATCGATGCCTACCTCTTCCATCAATTCACGCAGGGTGACTGCTTTTCCTGTACGCTTACTCATCTTCACTTTCTCGCCGTTTTCGAACAGATTGACCATTTGGATGATGGTCACTTCCAGTGTATCGGCATCATAGCCAAGCGCTTGGATAGCTGCACGCATCCGCGGGATATAGCCATGATGATCGGCACCCCAGACATTGATCAGCTTGGTGAATCCGCGGTCAAGTTTCGTTTTATGATAGGCAATATCCGGAGTAAGATAGGTGTAGCTGCCGTCCTTTTTGATCAAGACACGGTCTTTATCATCACCGAAATCAGTCGAACGGAACCAAACCGCCCCATCTTTCTCATAGACATAGTCGTTGTCACGAAGTGTCTGCAAGGCCGTATCGATCTTTCCATCTTGGTAAAGGGACGTTTCCGAATACCATACATCGAATGGAACGCGGAAATCAGCAAGGTCCTTCTCCAGCTTTTTCAGTTCATAAGTCAAGCCATACTGACGGAAGAAAGCAAGTCGTTCTTCTTCCGGCTTCGCCGCATAGCTATCACCATATTCTTCGGCAAGCTGTTTTCCGATACCGATGATGTCCTTGCCATGATAACCGTCCTCCGGCATTTCAGCATCCTGGCCAAGTGCTTGCAGATAGCGCGCCTGCACACTGCGGGCAAGATTGTCGATCTGATTGCCAGCATCATTGATATAATATTCGCGTGCAACGTCATAACCTGCCGCATCGAGAATATTGCAAAGGGAATCCCCTACGGCCGCTCCGCGGGCATGTCCAAGGTGCAAGTCGCCTGTAGGGTTCGCCGAAACAAATTCCACTTGGACTTTCTCCCCTTTGCCTGCATCCGTGCGGCCAAAGTTATCGCCCGCTTCCAAAATAGTCGACACAAGCTCACCTAGATAGTCATTCCGCATAAAGAAGTTAATGAATCCTGGTCCTGCAATTTCAATCTTTTCCACAGGTGCTTGATCGTAATCGAAGTTATCCTGCAAATCCTCGGCAATGGCTCGAGGTGCTTTCTTCGCAACGCGGGCAAGCTGCATCGCGATATTGGTAGCGTAGTCGCCATGCGCCTTATCCTTCGGCTGCTCTAAAATGATGGCAGGAATTGTTTCTTTATCAGCCAAGCCCGCCTTCAAAACCGCATCCTGGATTGCCGTTTTCAATTTTTGTTCTGTTTGTTGTACGATATTCATCCGTTACTCTCCTCCTGCACACGCAACGTCAGTGCATGCTTCCTGGACTGCACCTGATTGAGCGTCACTGTATAGCTTAACGTAAGTTCTGCCGGACTGTCAGCCATCAGCGGCGAGAACGTCATCGCGTGCGTGCTTGTTTCCATATGCATTGTACCATAAGGATGGCGGTATACATTCTCTGTCGGCTGATTCTTTACGAAAACTTGCTTCATATCAAAGCCGCCTGAACGTTTGATGCTCACTTTATCCGATGAAATCGTGATCATCGTCTTCGTATCCCCGACCTCTTGTGATTCCTCCGTAAAACTGACGACCGTCAATCCGCCTTTTTCGGAATAGGTACCCGCTGCCCGCAACGTCGTGTGTTCGGTTTCGTCTTCCTCCGTTATTGCCGTATTCATTTCGATCCATACCGGTATCTTCGTCCGATGCATTGCAGCTTCCTCCCTTTCAGCAAGAAAAACGCTCCCTCCGGAAGCGTCTCTCTGGTTTTATTTCAATAGATCCTGTACGAATTTCGGCAGGACAAAAGCAGCCTGATGCAATTCAGGTGTGTAATACTTCGTCTCGATAGGCTGGAGATGCTCTGTATCCACTTTTTTCGGATGATGGACTTTACTTCCCATCGTGAACGTCCACAAACCGCTCGGATAAGTAGGGATATTCGCCGTGTACAGCTCCGTCACCGGGAAGATTTCCTTCACGTCCTTATATACCTGGGAAATCAAATCCGCTTTGAACCATGGGTTATCTGTCTGTGCAACGAACAAACCATCTTCTTTCAGCGCTTTTGCAATCCCCGCATAGAAGCCTTTTGTGAATAGATTCACTGCTGGTCCCACTGGTTCTGTCGAATCGACCATAATGACATCATAGGCATTCTCACTCTCGGCAATATGCATGAAACCGTCACCGACACGGACATCCGCACGCGGATCATCCATCTTGCCAGCGATGGAAGGCAAGAACTTTTTCGAATACTCGATGACCTTGCCATCGATATCGACAAGTGTCGCTTTCTTCACTTTGTCATGCTTGAGCACTTCGCGGATGACACCGCCGTCTCCTCCGCCCACGATCAGTACGTTTTCCGGGTTGGGATGCGTAAACAGCGGAACATGCGCCACCATCTCGTGATAGACGAACTCATCGCGTTCCGTAGTCATGACCATCCCGTCCAAAGTCAGCATATTCCCCCATTCTTCCGTTTCCAGCATGTCCAGTTTCTGAAAATCAGTCTGTTCGCTATGCAGGGAACGCTTCACTTTTGCCGTGATGCCAAAGCTGTCTGTCTGTTTTTCTGTATACCATAGTTCCATTGGATGTCATTACTCCTTATGTGTAGAATCCTATATCATCTCGCAACTAGTGTTGGTCATTTTTATAGCTTTAAACAATCAAATTATAGAGAAAATCCGAAAAAAAGCAACCCTTTATGACGTTTATTATCCTACTGTAAGCCGATACTGTATTTGACACCATGAAGGAAGCGGGCGATAGATTTGATTCGGATTCCGACAGCACGCTGGCAGAAGTGGCTCCGGCCGAAAAGACTGGCGGCATTTTTCCTTGGAGGGACATTGACTGCCATTGGCGGTCTGCTCCTCATCTGCTATCTGATGGGGCCGCCGCCGATGACAAATAAATGGAGCACGACATTCTATGCAAATGATGATACGATTCTCGGCGAACAGTACGGCAACACACCGAAGCGCTGGGTATCCTTGGAGGAAGTCTCTCCCCATTTGATTCATGCAACCATCCTGGCAGAAGACAAGAACTTCTACAAGCATCATGGCTTCGCCTGGAAACGAATATTCGCGGCTGCTTTGCAGGATATCAGGGCAGGGGCCAAGGTGGAAGGGGGCAGCACCATCACCCAGCAATACGCCAAGAATCTCTATTTGACCAATGATAAGACGTGGACACGAAAATTCAAGGAAGCCATATACAGTATCCGGCTGGAGATGTTCTATTCGAAGGAGGAGATATTGGAAGGCTACCTGAATACGATTTATTACGGCCATGGGATGTATGGCATCCAGGCTGCCAGTGATTATTATATGGATAAGGATCCCGGCAGCCTGACAGCAGCTGAGGCGGCCCTGCTTGCAGGCATTCCGAAAGGTCCCTCCTATTACTCTCCTTTTCAGAATAAAGAACTCGCTGATGAACGGCAGGAATATATTTACGGATTGATGCAGGAAGAAGGCTACATCACGGAGCCCGATACTCTTCCTGCTGTGTCGCTCTCGACAGAACAGGAACGGGATACCATTAGGCGTGCCGGTTATTTCCAGGATTATATCACGGCTGAATTAGCCGATGTGCTTGGAATGGAGGAGGATGAAGCTGTATCTGCCGGATACCATGTCCATACAACGATGGATCCTGAACAGCAGCTGCAGCTGGAAATGCAAATAGCCGATACCATTCCGGCAGATACGGAGCTTGAGGCTGGTGCAATTGCCATGAATCCGCATTCAGGAGCCATCACGGCCATGGTCGGCGGAACCAATTATAAAACCAGCACCTATAACCGTGCCACTACTTCCAAGCGGATGCCTGGCTCTGCATTCAAACCTTTTGTCTATTACACAGCTTTGAAAAATGGTTTTACACCAATGACACAATTAAAAAGTGAAGAGACGACCTTCAAGCTTCCAAACGGAGGAGAATATGCGCCAGGCAATTATCATGGCTATTATGCCAATGATGATATCACGATGGCAGAAGCAATCGCGATGTCGGATAACATCTACGCAGTGAAGACGAACTTGATCGTCGGCGCAGAAAAGGTTGCAGCAGATGCCAGGAAGCTTGGCATCACAAGTGATTTGCAGGCAGTCCCCTCTCTCGCCCTTGGGACTTCACCTGTATCGGTCGAAGAGATGGGAGTTGCCTACAGCCGGATCGCCAATGGCGGCAAACCGATAGAGGGTTATACAATCGAGAAAATCGTCGACCGTAACGGAAAGATAATCTATTCCCATCAGCAGCCGAAGATGAAAAGCAGCTTGGATAAGAAGAGGCTTTTTGTGCTCACGGACTTGATGACAGGCATGTTCGATGATTCACTCAGCAGCTATATGCGTGTCACAGGCGCAGGCATCAAGGATCAGCTGAGCAGGCCTTATGCCGGAAAATCCGGAACGACGGCCACCGATAGCTGGATGGTCGGATTCAGTCCTGACTTGGTCACAGCAGTCTGGACAGGTTATGACGACAACCGCCCGATGGAGAAAGTGAAGGAATTGGGCTACAGCAAGGAAATTTGGGCCGGCTTCATGGAAGCTGCCCATGAGGGTGTACCGATCAAAGCGTTCCGCCCGCCAGCTGGTGTGCGCGGCGTGTTCGTTGATCCCGATTCGGGGCTTCTTGCCACTTCCTACTGCGAAAAACGCCGGTTCACCTATTTTGTAAGAGGTACAGAACCAAAGCTGTACTGCCATCCCGATTTGGATGAAAATCCGCTGACACCAAAGCAGGAAGCGCCTCCGACCAGGCGAAAGCGCTGGTTCGATTGGCTGTTCTGACACAAAGAAGCCGCTGCCTTTTGAGAGACAGCGGCTTTTTTATTATTGCAATTGCTCACTAAGCTCTTGCGGTGTCCGATCCCAGAATTCCGGTTTATATTCCTTAAGGAAATCCAGCAGCAATCCCTTCGATAAATCATCCATATGCTCCAGCACATACATACCTTTCAAGGATTGCTCCATATGCTTCACATGCTCCGGCATCGATTTGTAGGCAATCCGATTCGGACGGTCGACGAGAATCTCACTTGCTGCGGCCCCATGATAATATGGGCCATCCCCGCCATTTTGCACTGTCACCCAGACAATCCAATACAGCTTTCCATCCGGCACCTTGTCTTTCTCATGCTGGAAACGAACCCGGCGCTCCACCTGGCTGCGGGCATGCATTGCAGCCATATCGACATATGCTGTCTTCTCATTCGGATCGACAATGACTGGACTCATATTTTCCAAACTGATGGACCCTACGCCATAACCGCCATGACCATCCGTTGAATCATCTTTCATGATCGTGAAAGCATTATTCTTTTTCTTTTCCACCTTAACCGCTCCCTCGACTTTTGTCTCTATAGTAGCATGTGCCGGAATATCACTTCAATTCTATTGTTTTATCATGGAAGCGAAAGGCATTGGATGGCACTGCGTCCGCAGCTGATCGTACCACGGCTGCTATCATTAAAAAAACGAAGGATCACTTTGGATCCCCCGCTTTTTCTCATGCTTGCAGCTTTCTCAATGAAGCGATGAATTCCCAAGCGTCACCCATCTCTTCATCCGTATAATTTTGTTTTTTCTTCACAGTCCGTACCTTTTCTTCCACTTCCTCCTGCGGCAGCTCCTCGAAATAAAGCATCGTGGAAACCAATTCAAGGAATCGGGAGCTTTTATCCTTCAGCAGCCGCACAGCCTCCTGATAGTCCGGGAATTGATTTTCATAATGTGTAAGGAATTGCTGCCCTTCTTCCGTAATGGTGTACCGGTATTGGATATAGCTGCTTTTATCTTCTTTCGTCTCGCTGATCAGACCAAGGTTGCTCAATTCATCCACACGCAGGGATAATTCCTCTGAATAGGGACCGAATAAATGGAATTCATATTTTTCACCGAACGGAATCCCATTTTTCTTCAGTATGTAAATCATCTTCTGTAATTTTTTTCTTCCTACCACTTCTTCCACGGAAGAAAAGAATTGCAGTAGATTTGCGTGGTTGGCTAGCATAGCTGCTCCTCCTCATTGAAATAAAATCTCATAGATCCGCTGTTTCTGTTTGCTGTCATCCGGCAGGGCTTCCAAGATATCCTGCGGGAAGTATAGTTTATGGTCTGTTCGTTTCTTACCCGAAATCGCTTCAACAATATCCGATTGACGTGATAATTCCTTCAGTTTCCCATTTGGCAGCTGCAAGTGAATAGGAAGCCGCTCCTCTTCCTCGCCCGGACGGTAGAAATCATATGGCAGATCCGATGAAGAATCATCAATGAGATAATATTCGGGATCGATGCCGACTTCACTGAAGAGCTTGGACAGCTCCACCATCTCTTTCACATGCAGGAGAGGATTGAACTCGATATACTTGAAGAGCCTGCGATTCAGGAATCTTTCACATAAGTCCCGGAGTATATCATCGTCTTCTTCAAGCCATGCCTGAAAATAGAAAGACGTAACATTCTCATCGAGCCGTATGTAATCCTCCAGTGTGACGTTCCCATCAAACAAAGAAATGAAATGCTGCGGGCGCAGCTTGAAAGTATAATCGCTCTGATATAGTGCCTTTGCCCGGTGCAGGATTTTTGTCAGGATGACCTCCGCACTTCGTGTCACTGGGTGGAAGTAAACTTGCCAATACATCTGATAACGGCTCATGATATAATCCTCCACCGCGTGCATGCCGGATTCCTTGATGACGACTTGATCCTCACGCGGCCGCATCACCCGGAGTATACGCTCCATATCGAAATGACCATAGCTGACACCAGTGAAATAGGCATCGCGCTGCAGATAGTCCATCCTGTCCGCATCGATTTGGCTGGAGATGATACTGACGATCAATTTGTCGCCATATGTCTTATTGATCACCTCGGCTACTTTTTTCGGGAAGTTCGTGCTCACTTTTCGCAGCACGTGGTTGACACCAGTATCACCAAGAATGATCTTGCGGGTGAACTCCTCATGATCCAATCCGAAAACCTTCTCGAAGGAATGGGAATATGGTCCATGCCCGAGATCGTGAAGCAAGGCGGCACAGAGCAGCAGCAGCCGCTGCTCCTTTTTCCAGTTCTTCCGATTCTCAAAATTATTCACGATCCGCCTGACGATCTCATATACGCCCAAAGAATGATTAAAACGGCTGTGTTCGGCGCCATGAAACGTCATATAAGAGGTCCCAAGCTGCTTGATCCTGCGAAGCCGCTGAAATTCAGGCGTCGCTATCAAATCCCATATCACCCGGTCGCGGACATGCACATAGCGATGCACAGGATCTTTGAAAACTTTTTCTTCATCTAGCTTTTCGTCTCGATATGCCATTTCCTCTGCCTCACTTTATGTCAATCTGTCTCGACTTTATGTCCAATAGATTCAGTTTATAAAATATCGGGTCCCCCGTAAATAACCAATTGTAATTTTTACTCGTTTCTTGTCTACCCTGTTTTTGCTATACTATGTATTGGCGTTTTTATGCCATATCGCTGAAAAGGAGCGCGTTTTACGTGTTGCATACATTACTCGGAGCACCTGAATTCCGCATCATCGATCATTCCGGTGAGGATGGGCCGGAGCAGGCCATGGCCTCCTTCGCAATTGATGATGCACTGGCTATTTCTGTCGGGGAGAATCTGGCGCCGCCAACCGCAAGGCTTTGGATCCATGATCGCACGATTATGCTTGGCATTCCGGATTCCCGTCTCCCTTATATAGAAGAGGGAGTGGCTTATTTACGGGAACAAGGCTACAAAGCCGTTGTACGGAACTCTGGCGGTCTCGCTGTTTTGCTTGATCAGGGCGTTGTCAATCTGTCCTTCATCTTTCCAGATGCCAAACATATAGGAATCCATGATGGTTATCAAGCAATGGTTTCCTTCATCCAATATATATTCCGTGATCTTACAGACAAAATCGAAGCCTTCGAGGTCGTAGGTTCTTATTGTCCCGGAACTTATGATTTGAGCATAGATGGCCGGAAATTCGCCGGCATTTCCCAGCGCCGTGTCAAAGATGGTTCTGCTGTACAAATTTACTTATGCGTCGATGGAAGTGGTGCCGCACGTGCTGAAATCGTCCGCGGCTTTTATGAAAAGGCAAAAAAGGATGCAAAAACCCGGTTTTCATTTCCTGAAGTAGTGCCGGAAACGATGGCATCATTGGAAGAATTACTCCATATCCCGCTTACAAGCGAGCAGGTTTGCAAGCGAATCGCCGATGGACTCGCTTCCATCACGCAGATCATTCCTGCCAGCGAAATGACAGAGCGGGAAATCGGACTGCAGCAGGATCGGATGAAACTGATGCGCACGCGCAATGAAAAATTCCAATGAAAAACCGCTGACCGGTTATCGGCTCAGCGGTTTTCTCTCTCTAAAAAGGATAGTGCCTGTTTCACGGTCGAAAAGAACTTGATGCTTTGATCACTGAAATCTGCCTGTCGCACACTTTCCATCGCCATCTTCGGATGGAAGCCTGTAATGATCAAGCGTGTGCCCATCATATCCAGCAGCTGATGAAGCTGCAGCACACCATGATGGACAGCGCTATGGAAGCGGCTGATGCCTTGCAGATCCAGAAGGAAATTCTGCTCTCCCGACTGCTGGACATGCTCGCCTACTCGTTCCAATATCTGATTCAGCCTGTGATCATCGACATCTCCAATCAGCGGCAGAATGGAGGTCGTATCCGTGATGGGGACAATAGGTGTGGATAAGCGGGATACCTCTTCCAGATAATGTGATACCAGTTCTTCATTTTTCTTCCGATCTGTCACATCTTTTTGGACGCCGACGAAAAATGTCTTCTGCTCACTTTCCAGAAAAATCGGATAAATAGCGAGCTCATTCCAGAACATTTCTCCGTCCTTCCGGTAATTCTTCAACTCAACCACGACGGTTTCTTCATTTTCAACCGCGTTCCGGACGATGGTGACATCCTCCTTATCCGAATCTTCCCCTTGAAGGAATCGGCAATTTTGGCCGATTATGTCTTCAGAGGGATAACCGGTGAGTTCTTCGAATCCTTTGTTCGTATAAATGATCGGATTATCAGGAAGTGAGGGGTCTGTGATTACCACTCCAGCTCCTACGTAATCGATGGCATGCTTCACAAACTGATCTGTTACTTCGGATGAATAGCGGATATCCTTGCCCAACAATACTCACTCCTTTTGCATATAAACAAGGCAATTCTACTATAGTTGGACAGCAAAGACAAAACAAACAAAGAAAAAGACGCCTTTTTTAGAAAGACGTCTCCTGGGTCATGCTTATTCTACGGACTGGGCAGCTGTAATCAATGTAAGTTTGTACACATCATCTGCATTACAGCCACGGGATAGGTCATTCACTGGTGCATTCAGCCCTTGCAGGATCGGACCCACAGCATCGAAGTTACCAAGACGCTGTGCAATTTTGTAACCGATGTTACCTGCTTCAAGACTTGGGAATACGAATACATTCGCGTCACCTTTCAGCACAGCATCCGGAGCTTTTTTCGCAGCTACGGACGGAACGAAGGCCGCATCGAATTGGAATTCGCCATCTATGACAAGATCAGGGTTTTTCTCTTTCGCAATCGTCAATGCATCTGCTACTTTCTCTGTTTCGGGAGATTTAGCGGAGCCTTTAGTCGAGAAGCTCAGCAAAGCAACTTTCGGATCAATTCCGAACATAGCTGCTGTTTCAGCACTTGCTACAGCAATTTCTGCAAGATCCTGGCTGTCAGGTGCGATGTTGATGGCACAGTCACCGAAAACATAACGCTCATCTTCCCTTACCATTACGAATGCACCAGAAGTCTTTTTGTATCCTGGCTTCGTTTTGATGATTTGCAATGCTGGACGCACTGTATCAGCAGTGGAGTGTGCCGCTCCGCTCACAAGCCCATCGGCTTCGCCTGTATAAACAAGCATCGTACCGAAGTAGTTTTCGTCTTTTAGTAATTTCTTTGCATCTTCTTCCGTCGCTTTGCCTTTGCGGCGTTCCACGAACGCTGTCACAAGCTCATCGAATTTCTCGTAAGCATCGGGATCGATGATTGCTGCTCCATGAAGATCGATAGACAGCTCCTTGGCTTTTTGTTCCACTTGCTCTTTATTGCCAATTAAAATCGGTGCAATGATCCCCTCTTCCGCAAGTTTTCCTGCCGCTTCCAAAATACGTTCATCCGATCCTTCCGGCAAGACGATACGTTTATTCTGTCCTGTCACTTTTTCCCGCAATGTTTGAAATAAATCACTCATCCTAAAACCCTCCTAGAATATGTCTGCTTTTCTATAGTAAATCTTTTTGTTTTACTTTTAAAGTCATATAAGGCTGCGCCGATTTTTTTAATTAAAATAATCACCATCTTAGATGTTCCCATTTCTGTCAAAGTATACGCGTCTGACATGCAGGGCAGTTGTTATAATAGAGATGGGATTAGCAAGCAACGACAAGCATGGTCTTATGTCGTTTGTGTTACACTATACAAAGAATGTGAACGAAAAAGGAGTGTTTAGGCATGGCAGAAGCAGTAGAAACCATGGACGGCTGGTATTGCCTGCATGATTTCCGGGTAATGGATTGGACAAGCTGGAAACTGGCATCCGAAGATGAGCGTAAAGCGGCGATCGGGGAATTCCAGGACTGGCTTTCGACAATGGAACAAGTAGAAGAAGCAAATAAAGGCAGTCAGCTTGCCTACAAAATAATAGGTCACAAAGCAGACTTGATGTTCATGATCCTGCGGCCGACAATGGATGAATTACAGGAGATAGAAACAACATTCGACAAAACGAAGTTAGCCTCTTACATGACAAAGAGCTTTTCTTACTTATCGGTCGTTGAACTCTCCAAATATATGAGCAAGCCTGGCGTCGACATCGAACAAAAGCCGGAAGTACAGGCTCGTTTGAAACCCATCCTGCCTCGCTGGGATTATATGTGCTTCTACCCGATGGATAAACGCCGGATGAATGAAGACAACTGGTATTCACTTGAAAAAGATGCACGTGCCAAACTTATGTATGAGCACAGCAAAACCGGCCGTAAATATGCTGGTCAAATCAAACAGATCATCACGGGTTCCTTCGGATTCGACGATTGGGAGTGGGGCGTTACACTATTTGCCCACGACCCGCTGCCAATCAAGAAGCTGGTTTACGAAATGCGATTCGATGAAGTAAGCGCACGCTATGGCGAATTCGGCGACTTCTATTTCGGAAATATCCTGACAAAAGAAGCAGCATCCTCCTACTTCCATGTTTGATGAAAGCTGGACCAAATGGTCCGGCTTTTTTTATTTCCTTGGTTCTACCCCGCTTTCCGATCACATATCATGTCAAAGAACAGGCATGAGTTCCTTTGCATGAGGTAAGCCGATGGCGGTTAAGGAGTACAGGGATGGAGAGCCCCCGCCTCCTTAAGCCGGAATTTGTCAATATGTTCGGCAGAACGTATCGACTCTGCTTCCCGGACCATCAGCTGCCCGAGTGTCTTCAAGTCAAAGGATATAGGAAAGGGGAATGAATATGAGTAAGAACCCGAATCAAGAGAATCAGACGCCGAGCACTCCGCAATTCCAGGAACAGAATCAGGCTTATACCTATTCGCAAGTCCCGAATTACAGTTACCCGACTCGCCAGCAAAACCAGCCGTTTTATCCCCAGCAGCAACAGCAAGCACCCTCACAAGTACAAGGCGGCGGCCCGGGCGGGGGCGGACCCAGCCTTCCGGTTGAGCAGTCCTATATCGAGAACATATTGCGTCTGAATCGCGGCAAGCTGGCTACTGTCTATATGACATTCGAAAACAACGACCGCTGGAATGCAAAGATCTTCAAAGGCACAATCGAAGCTGCCGGACGTGACCACCTTATCTTGCGCGATCCCGAGACCAACCGCCGCTATCTGTTATTGATGGTGTATCTCGATTATGTCACATTCGATGAACCGCTCAATTATAACTACCCTTATGGAAATCCAGGCGGCTTGGCAAATTACCCTCCGCGATAAAAACCTCTGCAGCTGCAGAGGTTTTTCTTTATAGATATTTGATTGCAGAATAACCGAGCAGCACCCAGCCGATCAGGAATGCCACCCCGCCCACTGGTGTGATCAAGGCAAATGCCGTGATTCCGCTGACCGCGTAAATATAAAGTGTTCCCGAAAACAATAGGATACCTGCGATGAAGAAACCGCCGGCCGTCACCAAACTGCCTGCTTGGATTTTCTGAAGCAGCAACGCTGCCCCGACCAGCGCCAATGTGTGGAACATCTGATATAGAACCGCTTTTTCCCATGTAGCGATTGCCTTTTCCGAGAGCTTTCCTTCCAATCCGTGTGCCCCGAATGCTCCAAGTGCCACCGTAAGGAAACCACTGATCGCTCCGATTATAAGTAATGCTTTCATTTTTTCTGCTCCTTTATATCAAAAATCGAACAAGGACTTGCCGTTCGATTCATCATCATCATCTTCAAATGCCTTCCTGGGCTGCTGGACCGGCCATTCCCCTGTCATCGCTGCCCATTCCGCCGCGGACGGTCCCGATTGGGATTCAGTCTGTTTAGGCATCTCCTTCTTTTCGGATCGTTCACTTTGCAAAAACAAATCGCACATCGAACGAACCGCCCGAACATGCTCCCGCTGCTTCTGGACATCCCCATTGGCCAAGGCCTGTTCCAGTTCCTCTTTCATATGCCGCAGCACTGTTTCTTCACTTAACAAGCCGAACACCTCCCTCATTTCACTGCTACATGCATTATAACAGATATAGATCAAAAAATTTAACACCTGAAAAGGAACGTATGTTCTTTTTCTTCAAAAAACAGTATTCTGTTCATAGCTTATACATAAATGAGCGGCTGCGGAAATGAAGTGGGATGATCCAAAAGCAGAATCATCCATATTAAATTTCGATGAATGGACAGAAGCAGCGTGTACCGAGGAACGCTCCTATATTGGAGGTTGAAACATAAAGAAAACCAACACATGGAGTGTTGGCCATAAAATACAGTTATCCTGGCATCGGACAGTTTTTTTATAATTGATCGAAATAACTTGAACTAGGAGTGACGCCTTGTCTTTCCGCTTGGTGCTGCCCGCTATCTTGTAAGCCGAAAAATCCTCCTGCAATTATCGCTGCCAGTAGTGTGCCAACAAAGATTTTCTTCTTCATTTTCCCCACTCCTTTTATTTTATGGCCAATCTATAATAATAGCTGGCTTTTACGTGTTCGCCTTTCTTGAAAAAATATTCGACGAACCGCTCTGAATAATATTTTACATTGAATTTGTCATTTTTTGTAATGAAATATTCGATTCCTTGCTGCCAAACTCCTTCAAAGCTGCTCCTGTCGATGAACTTTTTATGCAGCATGGCAAAGATCCATTTATAAAGCTCGTTATTTTCCCGCTTGCTGATGGAGAATCCTATATCAAAGTAGCGCAATGCTTCTTCATTCCGACCAGCGTAAAACAACGCTTCGGCCAGGTAATAAAGACTTTTCATATAATGACTGCTTTCCTGGTCCTCGATCGCTCTTTTAAAGTAATGGACAGCTGTATCCGGCAATCCTTTCCTTAAATAAACCAAGCCTAGGTTATGATTTATCATATACACCAGATTAAACTCGCTGCCTGTGTCCTGCTGCCGATATGACAAGGCTTCATGCAAAAGTGCTTCTGCTCCCTCATAGTCCTTCCATTCCAGGTAATTCAACCCTTGCAGCAGTTTACTTTTAGCAAGCACATAATCCTGTTTCTGCTCCTGGGCTTCCTGGATGGCCAAGGTTGCATTGATAACGGAAAGCGAAGTGATATAGGCATGATAGTATGCGTTGGCCAGCTTATAATAAAAGTCTGGTTTCTCTGCAGTATTCGAAAGTTCCTCCAAATATTCTGCAGCTTTTTCATATGCAATGATCGCATGTTGAAGATGGCCTTTTTCATAGAATAGATGACCCTTGAAGCAATGATAATAAAAAGCATTTTCATCATTTAACTCTTTTTTGGCGTTCTCGAAATCAGCAAACATCGTTTCAGCTCGCTCCGTCTCCCCAGCCAGCAAAGAGAATCTAATTTCCATCAGAGCGGATTTGATCAATAGGTTTGGATCATGAATGCTTTTTCGCTGCTCCTGGATCTCTCGCAGCATTTTTTCCGCAGCATGCTTCTTTTCTAATTTAATGCTTACATGAAAAGTATCTAACAGCTCTGGAAACGTACTTGATTCAGAAAATATAGTACGATCCAATTCCTCACCTCCTTCCTTCTCTATTCCCTTTCATTTTACCATTTATTTGAAAATGATATATTGGGAATACAAGGGGAACACGAGCCGTTAAAATGCCTGGAATTCTCTCAGAGTTTCACAAAATCCGTCAGATTTCATCATTTTTCCATTCTATTTGATTTGCCAGCCTATGAAACAAACTCCCGCAGCAGTGCTGCTTCCCCTGAACACAGAAAGGTTCGTGACACATGCAAGACTCACCACAATAATAAAAAGCCGGTCCCATAGCCGGCTCCATCTAAATATAAACCGACAACTCCCTCGCCTCTCGTCAATTCCCTCACCAGAATTCCAATATTTCATCCTGCTATTTCTTTCCTTCGGTACATACATGAACTTCTTGGTCATATAAGCATGCGCTCCCGGTAAATAAAAAAGCCCGCCAAATTTGGCGGGGTGTGGTTCTGTTACTGCGCTTGCTTCAGTATATCCAATTGTTCGGCGACATATTGTTCATGCATCCATTTCAGAAAATCATACTCCGTGGCTGTGGAAGGGCGTTTCAATTCTTGCTCCACTTGGTCGACTAAAGATAAAAAGCTGATCATTGCTAATTACCTCCTCTGATTATAGCCTCTTCCATCATTCTAATAGAGAAAGGAAAGCTTGACAACAAATTTTCAAAATATTCACGACAAATTAATCTTTTAACCCATAATCCCTTAATCTTCCTTATTGTGCAGCCGAAGCTCCAAATGGCTGATTCGCTGCTTCAGGGCATCGACATCCGCTTTCGTCGCAAGTCCCAGCTCACTTGCTTTCTTTTGCATATTCTCCTGGTTTTTCTCGTTCCATTCATTGGATTTTGCTTCTCCCTTTTCAACAAAGCGCTGAATCAAATCCTTCGCTTGCTGCGGCGTAATCTCTCCTTTTTCCACCAGCTCTTTCAATTTGGCATCCAACTTCTCTTTTCCAGCCAAAGCAGCACCTACACCTAAGAGAAATCCTTTACGTAATAAATCTGCCATTTTCACAACCTCCTAGTCTTATTTATGGATCTAAGCAGCAGAACATGCTTGATGAAAAGAATTAAGCTTAACCCAAAAAACAGGAACGTCAGTATGAATCCGACGAGGATCAGCCCTAATGTATGCTGGATGATTCCATGAATGCCAATGTATGCAGAGCCTGCTGTCAGGGTGAGCAGCAGCACCGTATAAAAGAAGTAAAATTGGTGCATCAACTGGTTCTTCTGCTTATCCCGCTCCCAGCTCCGCTGCTTCTCCCCGTCCGTCAGCCAATCAACGAGTGCCCGCGGCATGGATAAGAAGGGTCGGAGCGAATTTGTCAGGATACCAGTATAGATGGAACTATGTTTTTTCGATCCTCTCATCCAGCGGAGGATGACAGGTTTTCCCCATTCTACCAAATCTGCCTGCGGATAAATGATGGCCACCAGGCCAATTGCCAGGGAAACTGCCCGGCCAAGGAAAGCAAAATCGGCCGGCAGCTGGATCGGCTGTTCCTTCACGATCACCTGCAGCTCTTCCATCAATTGAAGGAAGGAGTCCGTGTCCCCTACATCAAGCTGTCCGCCTTTGTATAAATCCACCGTCTTCCGGATGATCCGCTTCACCTTCTCGGAATCGGCGGAAGGGAGCAGGAATTCCATTTTGTAAAGCGCCTGGATGACCGCTTCATAATCATCCAGAACCACCCCTTGTATGGCTTCCCTTAAATAGTCGGTATCCGTTGCCCTGATTTCCCCGACCATACCGAAATCGAGCAGTACGATCTTCCCGTCCGGCTGTACCATGATATTGCCTGCATGGGGATCCGCATGGAACATCCCGCTGTTGAGGAACTGATCGGCGAAGAACTGAAAAAGCGCCCTGGCCACTTGCTCACGCGGAATCTTCTGTGCATCAAGATAGTCGGTGTCCGTCACCTTCCTGCCCTCTATCCAGTCCATCACCAGCACTCTTCCGGTGCAGAGCTCTGGATAATAATTCGGCATGTTGATCTCCGTATTCCCTTTGTAGCGTTTCTTGAAATAATCCGCATGCTCCAGTTCTTTCCGAAAGTCCAATTCCCTGCTGATGATTGTCACGATTTCGGCATACAACGCCTTCATATCCGATTTTTTGCCGATACTAGTGAACTTTCGGAGCAGGAAGAAAATGATCCGAAGCGCTTTGAAGTCCATGTGAAAAATCTGCCTGGCATTATGACGCTGGACTTTCACAGCTATCTTTTTTCCATTCTTCAGGCGTGCCTCATACACATCGCCGATAGAAGCAGAAGCTATCGGGTGAGGATTCAGATCCCTGATCTCTGACTCATAATGGCTGCCAAGTTCTTCTCGTAATATTGCTTCCGAATAGGCAAACGGCATCGGCCTTACTTTATCCACAAGTCCTTCCATTTCCCGGATGAATACCTTGGGCAGTAAATCTGCGCGCGAACTGAGAAACTGCCCTAACTTGACCAGCAACCCGCCCTTCTTTTCGGCCGTCTTCCGATACTCCCTCGCCTGCTTCGTCAGCAATGCTTCCCATTCCTGTTTATCCTGTTCATCCCATACACGGCTATGCAGGAAATAAAACCAATAAATCTGCAGCATGAACCGGATGACCATCCAAACAATAGGCAGAATACGCCGAGTGGATCTGACACGCATGTGCACACCTCTTTTTTTCAGACAATTGCCTTCTTTCTTGCTATTCCCATTATAGCTAGTCTTTCTCCTGCTTGTCTATTAACCTGCCAACGTGTCGAAAAATGTTAAAATAACCGTTTTATAAATATTTTTTATTAAAACAGTTTATTTTTTATCGGAAAACGCTTACAATATTGATATATAAGACTGATGATAAAACCAATATTCCTTAACGGAGGTATAGTATGTCTACCATATCTAAAAATGCTGTTCTGCCTGAGAAACGTCCCTCTGAAGATATGAAGTCAAACAAACAGTTTTTATACCCTTCCTACCTGCTGGAAAACCAGCTGATGGATGCTGTACAGAATGGAGATTTGAACGAGGCATTATCGATCATTGAAAGCCTGTCCACTTCTGAACGCCCGAAGTATGCCTTTCAACCGCTGCGATCCGCCAAGAACCAATTGATCAGCATCTGCACCTTATACACACGTGCCATCCTGCGCGGCGGTGCTTCACAGGAGGTAGCTTCCACTCTGAATATGACCTACATGCTGGAAATCGAAAATTGCCAGACAGAGCAGGAGCTTTCCGATTTGGAATATGATATGCTCGTCCGTTTCATCGAAGGCTTGAACAAAAGCCGCGCGACGCAATACTCCAATATCATCAATGAAGCGATTGCGTACATACAATCGCATATTCTGGAGGATCTGAGCTTACAGGCTATCAGCTCCCACTGCAAAGTGAACCCGAGCTATCTTTCCCATCTATTCAAAAAAGAAGTCGGCGTATCCACGGTACAGTTCATCAACCAGAAAAAGATCGAGGAATCCAAATATTTCTTGCTTCATACGAATCAATCCATTGCTGACTTAGCCAAAAAATTCAACTTCTGCAACCAAAGCTACTTTACAGCTCAATTCAAGTACTATACATCAATGACGCCAAAGCAATTTCGCGACTCTCGTCCAATTTAAAAAGCTGCACAGGTCATCCTGTGCAGCTTTTTCATGGGCTTTTCAACTCGATCAATGGTTTCCATAAACGCAGCATCCAGCGCTGGGAAAGGACAAGTACGATACCGACAGTGACTATCAGGAGTCCTGCAATATCCATGCCATTGCTCACTTCGAATACATCGTCCACACGGATCCACTGGATGAAGAAACCATGCAGCAGATAAACATACAATGTCCGCTGCCCATACTTTGTAAAAGGCATCTCTTTATCGGGCACCAGCGTCAGAATGCTCAGCATCATCAACGCCGACACAAGATAAATAAACAAACGGATCACTCCGCCGCTTCCGCCAGCACCAAGCATGGCATAGGATTTCGATCCAAGCAGCCAATCTGTCGGTAGGTCAGGGTACAGATACAGCATGACAGCTGCAGCCAGGAGCAGCACTGCCGCCCCTATTCGAATCGGCGTATGTCGCAGTACGTGCAGCTGCTCTTTTGTCACCCAATACCCAATCAAGAAAAATGGGAAGAATACAAATGTTCGGGAGAGGCTTAATGCTGCTCCGATCTCATCAATATATCCTGCCAGCAAGCCAATGAAAACAGCCAGTGGAATTCCCAGCGCTGGCTTGATTTTCTTGAATGGAATAAGCAGCATATGCCAGCAGAACAAGCTCAGCAAAAACCATAGTGCCCACTGCGGCACAAGGATGGACTCCAGCCAATTTTCTTTTCCGATGGTAAAGTAATAAATCGTGTAAATGAATTGAAAGAAAAGAAACGGCAACAGGAGCTTTTTCGCCAGCTTTTCGATGGCGGCCCTGTTCGCGGCCCCCTTGGCAAAAAATCCAGCCAGGAAGATGAAAACAGGCATATGAAAGGTATATATCCATGTATAGCTCATTTGCAGGAATAACATGTCCTGATAAGGCTGTATCAAGTGTCCGAACACGACAAAGGTAATCATAAGCAGTCTTGCATTATCAAAATGCGCATCGCGTTTTCGTTCCATACTATCGCTTCCTTCTAGGATGTATTCCTTCCATCGTAAGGAGCAAACAGCAGAAACGCTATAGCTTATGCCCATTCTTCATCGACTTGTTAGCTAGCTGTCAAAAGACTGTCATCTACGAAATACAAGCGTAAAATGACGGGAAAGATTATCCAGCTTCAGGCTTCTTTTTTGCCCGTGCCGAAGTTTTTCGCCTTGTCGTCTTCTTGGCGGCTGGTTTATCCTTCTTCGCTTTATCCAGTGATGCCTGCAGGGCATCCATCAGATTGGTGACATTGCTCGGCTGTTTCTTCGCTGTCGGGATATGAACGTCTTCATGATCGCGTTTTGCCTGAATGAGATCGAGCAAGGCCTCACGATATTCATCATTATATTTGTCCGGATCGAAGGTAGCTGTAAGCTGTTCGATGAGCAGCTTGGCTGTTGTGAGCTCTTTTTCGGCAATGCTGTCTTCCGCCGGGATATTCGGCACATCAGCCACACTCCGCACCTCATCCGGATAATGAATCGTCTCAACGACCAGCACATTCTGATATACCCGGATGACGGCGAGCTGCTGCTTGGAACGGATGATCATCGAGGCTACCCCTATTTTGCCCGTCTCTTCCAGTGCCTTTCGCAATAAACTGTACGCCTTGGTCCCTCCTTCATTCGGAGACAGGTAATAGCAGCGTTCGAAATAAATGGGATCTATTTCCTCCAAGCTGACAAAGTCAACGATTTCCACCGCTTTGTCTTCCTGCTCCTTTTGTAATGCCTGCAATTCTTCTTCATCAAGTACGACGAATTTATTTTTCGTGTATTCATAGGCTTTGACAATATCTTCTGCCTGCAGTTCCTTCTCACAATGCGGACATACTTTCTCATATTTGACCGGTGTATTGCACTCTTTATGCAGCTGCCGCAACTTCACGTCTTTATTTTCCGTGGCAGCATGCATTTTCACTGGAATATTCACAAGTCCGAAGCTGATTGTTCCCTTCCACATCGTATGCATTGAACTCTTCACTCCTTTTTAGCCTAGTTTGTACGTCTGTTCTATGTTTAATTCCGGCAGAATGCTCTCAAACTAGAGAAAAAGGAGAGAATATCAATGGAGGTAATGAAACCGATCTATCAGGATACCTATCCTGTCGGGGAAGACTGGATATATGAAGTCAAATATGACGGTTTCCGGGCTGTACTGAACGTCACCAAGGACAGCGTGACGCTGACAAGCAAAAATGGCATCGATTTGACCGCCCAATTCCCGGAGATCATCACCTACTGCGAACAGCAAAGGCATGCAGTGGATGCACATATCCCTTTCACAATCGATGGGGAATTAATCGTACCGAAAAACATATTGAGCGGGGACTTTGGTTTGCTGCAAACTCGCGGACGGTTGAAATCAGCCGATCGAATCGAACGGATTGCAGCTGCACGCCCTGCTGTGCTGATGGCTTTCGATTTACTTATCGATGCCGGCAAAAAGCAGGAAAGACGGCGGCTCACTTCGCGCAAGCAAGCACTGCAAGAACTCATCCATTCATTCGAAGGACAGCCGGCAGCTGTAAAATATGTAGCTTATCATTCAGAACCTGGGACGCTTTTGGAATCTGTCATCCTGCATCAAGGGGAAGGCATCATCGCCAAGCGCTCTTCCAGTACTTATAAGGCAGGCAAACAGCATCACGATTGGTACAAAATAAAGAATTGGCGCACGATCACAGCAGTGCTGACAGCATACGATAAAGAAAATGATTATTTCCATGCTCAGCTGGCAGATGAGCATGGTCATTTCGTGCCGATCGGAAAATGCAAGCATGGGATGGAAGAGGCTGAGCGCCATGCTCTTACTGCCTTTTTTAAAGAGAACGGGAACAAGGACAATAATCTTCTGATACTCCCTCCAGCCATCTGCGCAAAAATCGACTGCCTTGGCCAGGCAGACGAAGAGCTGCGCGAACCGAGATTCCATAGTTTGACACCGACCATAGCAGCAGCTGATTGCACAATACAGCAAGCAGCCATTGATCTTGCCCAATTTCCGGAAACAGTTGAATTAAGCAAGCTGGACAAGCTTTACTGGGAAGAGGCGCGAATCGATAAGCTGCGTTACCTGCTTTATATCCGGGCAGTGGCACCGTTCATGCTACCCCATATGATAAATAGGGAAATGACAATCATCCGCTGTCCTGACGGGGTTGAAGCAGATTTCTTTTATCAGAAGCACAGGCCAGATTATGCCCCAGACTTCATTCCTGATACGAAGGCGCTGCAATGCCCGGATCTTCAGACTCTCATCTGGTTTGCGAACCATGGGAGCATCGAATTCCATGCCCCTTTTCACCATATCGGCAGCGAATCGCCGCAGGAAATCGCCATCGACCTTGATCCGCCGGCAGAAGATGCCCTTCCATTGGCAATCAAGGCTGCCAATCTGCTTAAAGACTGGCTTGATCAAATGCATCTCCATGCATTCATAAAGACTTCCGGCAGCAAAGGACTGCAGCTGTACATTCCATTGCCAGATAAGCAGCTCAGCTATGAAGAAGCAGGCACCTTCACCGAAGCTTTGGCAAGATTACTCGTCCAGCAGCATCCTGATCTTTTTACAATCGAGAGAATGAAAAAGAATCGACATGAGCGTCTGTATATCGACTATGTTCAGTTCGGGAAGGGGAAAACATTACCGGTTCCTTACACCGCCCGGAAGCGGACAAGTGGTACTGTCAGCACTCCATTATTCTGGGAAGAAGTAAATCCAGGGCTAACACTGGATGACTTCACCATTTATACTGTTCCGGAGCGCATACGGCAAAAAGGCTGCCCCTTTGCTTCTTATGAAGAAGCCAGGAACAGCCAAAGACTGGATTCGATTCTCCGCTTGGTTTGATCAGTTGAACTCGAGCGCCCAGGCTCCTTGACGGAAGACAGCCACAGTGGTGCCGTCTTCTTTTACACCATCGATATCAAGATCAGCTGACCCGATCATGAAATCTTCATGCATGATGCTGTCATTCACACCCGCTGCCTCAAGTTCTGCAGCAGTCATATCATTGCCGCCTGCAATACAAGTCGGATACGCCTTCCCTAATGCAAGGTGGCACGATGCATTTTCATCGAACAATGTATTATAAAAAATCAAACCCGATTGTGATACCGGTGATTTATGCGGAACTAGCGCCACTTCCCCAAGACGTTTGGAGCCGGGATCAGCTTCCAGCAGATTTTTCAGCGCTTTCTCGCCTTTTTCTGCCTTATAGTCCACCACTTCGCCATCCTTGAATGTCAGCTGGAAGTTTTCGATCAGCTGACCATTGAAGTTGTATGGCAAGGTGCTGGATACCGTTCCATTTACGCCGTTCTTATGCGGCATCGTGAATACTTCTTCAGTAGGGATATTAGCGTTGAATTCTACCCCTGCTTCTGTAGGACCTGAACCACCACTCCAAATATGACCCTTTGGCAGCTCGATTGTTAAGTCTGTTCCCTTGGACTTATAGATCAATTTGGAGAACTGCTGCTTATTCATGAAGTCCGCTGCAAGATGCAGCTGTTTATTATGCGCTTTCCAAGCTTCATTCGGGTCTGTATTTCCAGTGACCCGGCTGATGCGCAGGATTTCTTCCATCATGGCTTCCTGCGCCTCCTCGATGGATTTGTCAGGGAATACCTTTTTGGACCAGGCTGCTGTCGGATAAGCGACAATCGACCATTGCATTTTATCTTTCATCATCCAGTCCCGATAAGGTGTCAGTCCTTTTCCAGCTGATTTCATATACGCCGCCACTTTATCCCCATCGGCTTTTTCCAGTAAATCTGGATTTTCACCGAGGATATTCAGAACTGCATAGTCATCCTTCACCATCTCATTGCGGGCATGGAATTTCCATGCAGGCACGTTCTCCAGAAATTCAATCGGAGCATGGTTATAGCGTTGAAGAACCAGCTCGTCATCGATCCATTCTGTATGTACATCTTTAGCTCCTGCTTTATACGCCTCTTCTGCAACCATCCGGACGAAGCGTACCGCTTCGATTGGTGCAACCAGCAGAAGCCCTTGTCCCTTTTGCAGATTAACGCCGGTCTGGATGGCCAGTCTGGCGAATTGCTGCAGCTGTTCTTCGAATTTTTTCATTGCAAACCCCTCCATAAACAAACTTATGTACATCTTCATTATATATTAAAATTAGAATATTCACGAAACATAAGGATTAATAAAAGGCTGCCCGAGATAAACTCGGGCAGCCTTAGGCAGTTCATTCATTGGTCAAAGCTTGCTCCAACGTTTCAATATTCTTGTTCATCAGACTGAAATAATCTTCGCCAGCATCGATTTCATCCTCGGTAATGGTCTCCAAATTGTGGATCCTGAGGACATCAGCCCCGATTTCATCCTGTACGATGGTTGCCACCTTCGGCGAAATATTCTGTTCGAACAGTACATAGTTCAATTTATTATCTTCTGCCGTATGGATGATCTCCTCTAATTCCTGCTGAGAAGGTTCATTCGTTGGGGATAAACCAGTTATGGCAATCTGCTCAATACCGTAACGGTCTTCCCAGTATCCATATGCAGCATGGGACACGATGATTTTCTTATTTTCTTTTCCTTCGACCGCCTGCTGGAATTTCTGATCAAGCTCATCCAATTCTTCTGCGACTGCCTTGTAATTGTCCTCATAAGTCGTTTCGTTGTCAGGATCCAGTTCTACAAGGGTATTCTTCATATTTTCCGCCATCTGTTTTGCACGTTCTGGATCAAGCCAGTAATGCGGATCGATACTGCCATGATCATGGTGATGTGCTTCTTCTGCTGATTCTTCACTATGATCGTGTTCTTCTTCTGTTGCTTCTTCGTGGCTATGATCGTGCTCTTCCTCTGTTGCCTCTCCATGGCTATGCTCATGTTCTTCATCAAAAGGAAGCAAATTGATGCCATCTGCAAGCTGGGCAATCTTTACATCCTCGTCACCGACAGCATCCGCGATCGTCTTGGCATATGTTTCCAGTTCATCACTTGAATACAGGAAAGCATCTGCTTTCGCAATATCGACCATCTGATTCGAGGTTGGTTCGAAGCTATGTGCGTCACTGCCAGCTGGGATCACGGACTCCACTTCCACTTGGTCCCCGCCAATTCTTTCGGCAAAGTATTGAATCGGATAGATGGTGGTATATATCTTCATTTTGCCATTCTCCGAACTTTCTTGACTTCCGCTGTCCGAACAAGCTGCAAGCAAAACGAAAAGCAGGGCTGTACTGATTAAAAATAACGATTTCTTCAACAATGGTATTCCTCCCGTTACGATATAAGCTCTAATCGAGATTATATCGTAACCATTACTATCTGTAAACAGTAATTATTACGTTTCTGTCACAAAAAATACTGCCTATCAATCAATTATTGACAGGCAGGACAAATGCCATACACCTCGAAGTTATGGTTTTCTATTGTATAGCCGCCCGGCAGCGCTGTTTGCACGTCTGCTATCGGGCAGACATCAATCGCTTTCGTTATGCCGCATTGCTTACAGATGAAGTGATGATGATGGCCTTCTATATTGCAATGGAAACGGAAATGCTTATCTCCATCTATTGTTGTCATCTCCAGGATGCCAAGCTCCGACATCGTATAAAGATTTCTGTACACAGTATCATAACTTGCGCTTGGAAAATCCTCTCGAAATTCTTTCCAAAGATCGGTCACCGCGGAATACTGGGATCGTTTCTGGAAAATATCCAGCAGTTTTTCGCGCTGCTTTGTCTGTTTAAAGCCATTTTCCTTCAGAATATGCATCGCACGTTCACTATTCATACGCTTTCCGTCCTTTATCTTGCAAAATTATTTAGGGTGCTTCTCGATATGCAAGTCTGCCTCCAGACTCACTTCTACATTGCCTTTTATCGCTCTTGTGATCATACAGCTCTCTTCCGCTTTGACAGCAAGCTTCTCCAGCATATGGAATTGCTTTTCCGTCGCCTCTTCTTTTAAATATACTGTCGGCCGATGGATGATTCGCTTGTATGTGATCACACCATTGGTTTCATCAACGATGCCTTCCGACTCCAATTTCATGGATGACAGCGGCAGGTGAGCCCGTTCAATCATTGCTGCCAAAGTGATGATATAGCAAGTAGCCGCTGCTCCGAGCAGCATCTCATCCGGATTCGTACCGATGCCAGGACCACCCATTTCTGGCGGAATGCTGATTTCTGTCTTCAGATTTCCTGCTTCGATTGTACCGGAGCTGTTCCTTCCTCCCGGCCAGGCTGCCGCTAAATGAAAATGATGTTCTGACATGGTACTCGTCCCCTTCTGCTATCTATATGCTGTCTTCTATTTTAACGCTTCTCAGCTTGAAAGACAAAATGTCTGTTCAAAAAAGACCTTTCACCATTAAGTGAAAGGTCTTTTATAGTTTATTCAGTTTGAGCAGAATCCTCTTTCTTATGCTCGACTTTATTTTTGCCAGACACAATCCAGCCGATCACGGCAATAGCGACCAGTACACCATAGAAGATAAGCTTCCACGCAGTCGAATGTGCAAAATCATGCGGCAGTACGCCAAGTGAGTCGTGGGAGAGCGTGCTCACGACCAGCTTTACACCTACCCATCCGACGATGACGAAAGCTGCTACTTCCAAAGCAGGTCGTGTATGGAGCAAGTCAACGAAAATGTTCGCTGCAAATCGCATGATGATGATACCGATCATTCCGCCTGCAAGGACGACAGCGAATTGTCCGGTATCCAAACTTCCTACTTCTCCCCAGCCTGTCGGCGGAAGTGCAACAGCCAGTGCTACCGCAGCAAGGATGGAATCGACCGCAAAAGCAAGGTCGGCAAGTTCGACTTTCAAGACCGTCATCCAGAAGCCACTTTCTTTTTTCGGCTTCTTATTAGTGACATCATCATTTTTAGAACTGAACTTGTCGTACAGGTTCTTTATGGATATGAACAGTAGATACGCAGCACCTATTGCCTGTACTTGCCAAACATCGACAAGGAAGGAAATGACGAATAGGGATGCGAAGCGGAGGATAAATGCCCCGAGCAGCCCATAGAAAAGTGCTTTTTTACGCTGTTTTTCAGGCAAATGCCTAACCATGATTGCGAGTACCAATGCGTTATCCGCGGCAAGAATACCTTCCAGTCCGACAAGGACGATCAGAACCCAGCCATACTCTAAAAGTAATTGTGCATCCATGTAGTTACGCTCCTTTTATGTGTAGTATGCGACTTTCTTTGCAATCATACTCCATCTTAGTGAAGGCGTAACGCTTTTTATCAAAAAAAGCGAGACCTTTACCAAGATGGTAAAGGTCTCGCTAACAACGTCTGAGTTGCCAATAAAGCCGGAGATTTCTCTCGGAATGACGACTTTATTGTGTAGCTACTCCCCTTTAAAAGCATATTGCGCTTATCACACACTCAGTGTAGTCGAATATCAGAACAATGTCAACTGCTTATTGCAGATACTTGCCAAGATCTGCTTTCAGCTTCTCCAATAGCTTCAAGCTGCTTTCGTAGCTCGCGCTGCTGACACCATAATAGCTTTTGATTTTCGGTTCCGTTCCGGATGGACGCAGACACACCCAGCTATCCTTCTCAAGAAGCAGCTTTATGACATTTTCCTGAGGAAGTGTCAGCTTCTCTTCAGAACCAGACTCGAGATGACGGCGTGTCTGTGCGGAATAATCCTCCACTGCAATGATCTTCAGACCGCCAAGCTCCTGTGGTGTATCGGCACGGACAGCATCCATCATCGCTGCGATCTTCGCGGCACCATCTTTACCTTTCAATGTGATGGAATGAAGATCCTCCAGGAAGTAGCCATGCTTTTCGTAAAGTACATGCAATGCCTCCAGCAGCGTCTTGCCTTGCGCCCGCCAGTGAGCAGCCATTTCACAAGCGATCATAGCAGCCTGTACAGCATCCTTATCACGTACGAAATCACCGATCAAATAACCGTAGCTCTCTTCATAGCCAAAGAGGAATTTCTCGCCGGTGGTTTCGAATTGCTTGATTTTCTCACCGATATATTTGAACCCCGTCAGCGTATCAATCGTCTCCACGCCATATGATGCTGCCACTGCGCGTCCCATTTCAGTCGTCACGATGGTCTTGACGAGCCTCCCGCTGTGTAGATCATCCTCTGATGCATTGGTCAGTACGTAATCAAGCATCAAAGTACCAAGCTGGTTCCCTGTCAATACTTGATATGCACCTTTTCCGTCCTGTACAGCAACTCCCAGGCGATCCGCATCAGGATCGGTCCCAATCAGTACATCCGCTCCGATCTCCGCACCTTGTTCCATCGCCAGTGTAAAGGCTTGATGCTCTTCCGGATTCGGAGATTCCACGGTCGAGAACTCCGGATCCGGCTGTGCCTGCTCTTTCACCACATGTACATGCTGGAAGCCAAGCTGGTCCAAACCGCGCAGGACAAGATCATGGGATGTACCGTGAAGCGGTGTGAATACAATCTGGAGTTTGTCCAGCTGCTCTTTCGCAGAATCGGACATGTTTGAGATCGTCTTTAATTCTTGGAGGTAGGCACTATCTACATCCTCCCCAATGGAATGCAGCAGACCATTTTTGCGGATTGTCTCCAAATCCGCGACTTCCACCGCCAATTCATCTTCGACTTTGGCAATTTCCGCTATGATTGCCTCTGCCTGCGCCGGCGGGATCTGACCGCCGTCTTCATTATAGACTTTGAAGCCATTATATTCAGGCGGGTTATGACTCGCTGTGATCATGATGCCGGCTGCAGCATTCAAATGACGCACCGCGAAGGATAGCAGCGGAGTCGGACGAAGCGATTCGAAAACATGCGCACGGATTCCATGCGCTCCCAGGACACGGGCAGTTTCATCCGCAAACTCGGCAGACATGTAACGGGAATCATAAGCAACTGCTACGCCGCGTTCCTTGTAATCTGCAACGTTCTTCTCCATGTACACTGCCAGCCCTTCCACTGCCTTGCGGACAGTATAGATGTTCATACGGTTCGTTCCCGCTCCCAGCACGCCGCGCATACCGCCTGTCCCGAATGTCAGCTCTTTATAAAAAGCATCTTCCAAAGCAGCTTCATCCTCGGCGATTTTCGCCAATTCCTCTTTATATTTAGGATCAAGACTTGTAAATGAACTCCATTTCTGATATGTATCTTGCCATGCCATGTGCTTTCCTCCTGAAAAATAAGTATAGTGAGATTTTACCACATTATAATGTGAAATGGCGCAGAATCCCCATCTTGCTGGAAATTCAATAAAAACTTTGGGAAAGGGTTACGCCGAAGCCCGGCTATGCTATGCTAGGCTATATCAATAACTGGAAAGGTACGATTTAGTTGACTCAGAAAAAATGGTTTCAAGGCCTTGTGGCCGCTGTCCTGACTTTCACCCTGATCCTGTTGATTTCGAAAGTGGGCTTCATTTTCCGGCCCCTAGCCGCATACATAGGCGCCATCGCATTCCCGATGATCGCGGCCGGCCTTCTATTCTATATCACCAAACCGCTGGTGCGGCTCCTTGAAAGGATCCGTTTCCCGAAATGGGTGGCCATCCTGACGATATTCCTGCTCTTGATCGGATTGGGTTATATCGTATTCCAATTCGCTGCACCAATCGTGCAGAAGCAATTTCAGGCTTTGGTGAATAATATCCCGGGAATAACCAATGAAATTATGTCCATCGTGGATTATTGGGAAGAGAATCACTCTGCCCTGCCGGATCAAGTGGAAGAATCCATCATGAATTATGCTTCGAACTTGCAATCCAGTCTGCAGGACATCCCAGGTTATCTCATCAGTTTCATTTCCAGCCTGGTCAACTTCCTGTTCACGCTTGTCTTAATTCCCTTTTTCTTATTCTTTATGCTCAAAGATGGGGAAAAATTGATTCCATTCATCACGAAATTCTTCGATGAGAAAAAAGGAGCAAGCGTGAAAAAACTGATGGAAGATGTGAATCATACGCTGGCCTCCTTTATCCAGGGCCAGTTCATTGTATCGGTATGCGTCGGCACCATGCTGTTCATCGGCTATTCGCTCATCGGGCTGAAATATGCCTTCACGCTTGCTGTCATCGGACTCGTTTTCAATGTCATCCCGTTTCTCGGGCCATATCTGGCAGCTGCGCCAGCCATCCTGGTCGCCTTTTTCCAAGAGCCCAAATTGGCTATACTGGCTGCCATCGTCATGCTGATTGCCCAGCAGATCGAAGGAAATCTCATTTCCCCGAATGTCATGGGCAAAGTCTTGAGCATCCATCCGCTGACAGTCATCACGCTGATTCTGGCTGCCGGAAACATTGCCGGCTTCCTCGGTCTTCTGTTCGTCATTCCGTTTTATGCCGTTTGCAAAGCGGTCGTTTCCCACTTTTACCGGGAATGGGTCGATTATAGAATGAAGAAAAAATCAGCTGCCGGAATTCAGGCAGATTAGGAGGCGCATGATCATGAACAATACGCCTCCCTTATGGACGAAGGCCTTTGTTTTCCTGCTGCTGGGCAATCTTTTTACTTTCATGAGCTTCCAGATGCTGCTGCCGAATCTGCCTCCTTATATTGCCTCCATCGGCGGCAGCAGCCTTCAAGTAGGATTGGTGACGACATCCTTTTCAGTCGCAGCAATTCTGATCAGGCCGTTCATCGGCCATATCCTGCTGACGAAAAAAAGGAAAATGCCGGTTCTTATCGGCTCTTTCCTTTTACTCGTCTGTACAATCCTTTATCCTTTCACTCAAATTGTCACACTTCTGCTGATCTTCCGCTTCCTGCATGGGGCAGCTTGGGGATGGGGCACCACCACCAACGGTACCGCCGCAGTTGACCTTGTGCCGAGAAGGCGTGTCGGAGAAGGCATGGGTTATTTTGGCCTTTCGATAACGATTGGAATGATCATTGCACCAAGCATCGGTATTTTCCTTTATCAAAATTATGATTTCCGCACCCTCGTACTTGTCTCTGTCTTACTAGGCATGATAGCTTTCCTATTCCTGTCGATTACACATTATGCAGAACCTGAAGCACTATCACGGAACCAAGCCAAGCCGCCGAAGTTTTCATTTTTCCGATCATTGATCGAAAAGAAAAGCACTTATCCAGTATTCATCACGTTCCTGACTTCATTCGGATACGGTTCCATCGTTACTTATCTTGTCCTTTTTGGAGAGGAACAGAATCTGACCGGGACATTCCTCTTCTATTTAGCCAATGCCTTATGTGCTACCATTTCGAGACCTTTCACAGGGCGCCTGTTCGATGCCAAGGGACCTTGGCTTTTGATCATGGGCTGTTCCGTGATAGCTTTCCTGGCTATGTGGATACTCAGCATCGCATCGGCAAACTGGTATTTCATCCTTTCCGGGGCTTTGTTCGGGATTGGTTATGGATCAATGATCCCCGCTTTGCAAGCTTGGACGATATCCAAGACGGATGTTGAAAGAAGCGGTATCGCCAATGGCATGTACTATTCATCTATCGATTTTGGCATTGGCCTGAGTGCTGTCATCCTTGGCATTTTGCATCAATTCGTACCGACTTCTTCCCTGTTCCAAATATCGAGTTTCCTATTCTTGCTCGTATTTTTGTTCACGCTGTCCGATTATGTTATCAAGCGTCGAAAAGATCGGCAGCCTGCTATGAATGTTAAAAAAATATAAAGATTTCATCAAAATCATGGCAAGGCAAAAATCCAGGGTAAATAGGTACTATCGTCCTTTTTTCTGCATACCTCGAAGCTTTCATTTGTATTTATTTATAAAAGCATGTAGTATAGGGATAATATTTTCAACATTGTATTTATTTCGGATTGCGATGTTGATGTTGTGCTTCTTCCATAACCCGTCTCAGGGCGGCAGCGGTTTGCAAGGGATTCCCCGGGATCCGGGAATTCTCGCTTGCAGGATAACTGATACCGGCTGGATGGGCTATTGAAGACAAATTGGGGCATTTAAACTTATAAGGAGGATCTATTTATGCAGACTACAAATGTTTTGGAGCTTAAGAAGCAGTATGAACAAACACATTTCGAGCTGTTGAAATTGTTGAACGAACAGGCAAGCCTTAAGCAGCAGCTGAAGGATCTTCCCGAGAGTGAGCGCAGCCAGTCCGAAAAACTGCTGCTGGCAGAGCTGAAAGCACAGAATGAAACAGGCGTCCTCGGGGAATCCTCTTTGGATGCTATCTTCCAAGCTGTGATGAAATCCAAGACGAAGGAAGAAGAAGCTGCCAGCAAGCGTCCGATGCTTGTCTCCCGCTCTTACAAAAACGAAGATACGGTAATCGACCTAAAAGGAGAAAAAGTCGGAACCGGCAAAGCAAGCTTTGTCTTTGGTCCTTGTTCGGTGGAGAGCTATGATCAAGTAGCGGCGGTAGCGGAATCTTTGAAAGACAAAGGACTCAAGCTGCTTCGCGGCGGTGCTTTCAAGCCGCGTACATCCCCTTATGATTTCCAGGGGCTCGGTGTGGAAGGCTTGGAAATCCTGAAGCGTGCAGCGGATGAATACGATTTGGCTGTCATCAGTGAGATCGTGACGCCGCATGACATCGAAAAAGCGCTGGATTTTGTCGACGTCATTCAAATCGGTGCGCGTAATGCTCAGAACTTCGAATTACTGAAAGAAGCAGGCCGTACGAATAAACCAATCCTGCTCAAACGCGCTTTATCCGGTACAATTGCAGAATTCATAGCTGCTGCGGAGTATATCCACTCCGAAGGCAATGGACAAATCATCCTTTGCGAACGCGGTATCCGCACTTATGAAACAGCGACGCGGAATACACTTGATATTTCTGCCGTGCCGATTTTGAAACAGGAAACACATCTTCCTGTCATGGTCGACGTGACGCATTCCACTGGCCGAAAGGACATCATGCTCCCGTGCGCGAAAGCTGCATTGGCTGTCGGTGCAGATGGTGTCATGGCTGAAGTGCACCCGAATCCTGCTGCTGCATTGTCCGATGCAGGCCAGCAAATGGATATTCCGACATTCGATAAATTCTACGACGAACTTGCTGCCTTCCAAGGCAAAATATAAAACATAAATACAGATAAGGGCCGTCACTTCACTGTGACGGCCCTTTCTTATAAGAAATCGATAGCGCAGCTACGGGCGACTCGGCGGTATCCGATTTTTTGATACAGCTTATTCGGACCTGGGTCATCCGCATTCGTGAACAGACAGCAGAATTGTTTTCCATCATGGAGCAATTTAGCCGAAAGTGCTGCCACTAAACTTTGGGCATATCCTTTGCGCTGCTGCTCTGCAGGCGTGAAAACTGCATTGATGACGATCCCATGCCGGCTTTCTCTGGCACAGCCTGCCATACTCACGACATTGCCATCGATCGTCCAGACATACATTCGCTTTTGGGTGATCATCCTGCCGATCACTGTATTCGCTCGTTCTTCCGTCATATCTTCGCCAGTGGCTTTCCCGAATTGCACGAGCCAATCCCGCAGCAAGAGGAAATCTTCTTTGCCTGCCAGACGCATTTCCCCTGCGGCGGCACCGGCATCCTCCACTTGATCAAGCTGATAGATGAACTGATTCATATGGACCTTCATCTGTTTTTCGTAAAGCCTGGACCAAACTCGTGCAAACTGATTTGCCTGTTCCACTGGTCCGATGACTCCAGGAAGGTCGGGCGTCAATGTATTCACAAATCCGGCCAGCTGGGCAGCTTCTTCGTCTTTCCATACCGTGTCATGAGAAAGGATGATACGATTTCCCTTTGTATGCAAGAAGACGGTGCAAATTCCATGGTCATCCTCCCCATATCCAAAAATCGATCCCATATCCTCTCCATCCGCCACTCTTCCCAGCAGCCCTAACAATAAATTATTCTCTGCTTCATGCTGCAGCAATGACTGTTCAGCTTTTGCCAGCAGACGATGCACATCATGTTCCTGTACAAAACGCATTCCTTCCCCTCCCGCTTGACGTAGAGACTTGATTTTCCCTATTCTAAGTGTAGAGGTGATGATATGGATAGGCAAGAGCTGGAAGCAAAACTGGCCGAGTTAAAAATGTCGTACACAAGCGTTCAGGCAGATGCGGATAAATTGGCATCAAGCGGTGCTGGAGCATCCCATATGGAAAGGCAGCTGGAAGAAATGGAAATGGAGATCCGATCACTCCGCCAGCAGCTGCGGGCATTGGAATAATTCCCAATTCACAGGATATACTACAGTACGTGCACACTAGTTGGATTACGCATAAAAAAAGCTTATAATATTCATAATGAAAACGCATTTTTTGCGTTTATTTTTTTAAGGGAGAGATTTTATACATGAATAGTCCGGATGATCCTGGGAGTCCAGTTTTACTCCAACTCGTATTGATTGGTATTTTAACAGTCCTGAATGCTTTTTTTGCTGCGGCGGAAATCGCATTGGTCTCACTGAATAAGAATCGTATTTCGCAGCAAGCGGATGAAGGCGATAAAAAAGCAGCATTGCTGCAGAAGCTCATCGCCGATCCGAGTAAGTTCATTGCTACGATTCAAGTAGGTATAACGCTGGCAGGCTTCTTCTCGAGTGCCTCAGCTGCTACCGGACTTGCCAATCGATTCGCCGGTGTACTGGGAGATATCCCTTATGCACAGCAAATCAGCGTTATTGTGATTACTGTCTTGCTGTCATATGTAACACTTGTATTCGGTGAATTGTTCCCAAAAAGGGTTGCCCTTCAAAACGCGGAGAGGATAGCCAGATTCTCTGTCACACCGATTCTATTTATCAGTAAAATCGCAATGCCATTCGTTAAGTTCCTTTCCTTCTCCACGAATATGCTCGTAAAAATCACTCGTGTGGGAAATGACGCAGAAGCCGAAAAGGTTTCTCGGGAAGAGATCAAGCTCCTGGCTCAGACCGGTCAGGAGGAAGGTATATTGAATGCAGATGAGTTCGGCATGATCAAAGGTGTATTCGATCTTGATGATAAGATTGCACGTGAGATCATGACCCCCCGTACGGATACATTCACACTGAGTATCGATACCCCGGCAGAGGAGCTGGCTGACATTCTGCTGGAACAGAAATACTCCAGGATTCCGGTCTATCAGACAGATAGCGATACCATCGTCGGTATTCTGAACATGAAGGATTATTTCAAAGCAGTCCGGGAGTATGGATTCGATGGCGTCCGTCTTGAGACGATTTTGCGGGAAGCACATTTTGTGCCCGAGACGAAATACATCGATGATTTGCTGAAGGAATTGCAGCAGACGCATAATCATCTCGCCATCCTGATCGATGAATATGGCGGTTTCTCTGGTATCGTGACCATGGAAGACATGATCGAAGAGATCGTCGGGGATATCGACGATGAATATGATGAAATCGAGGGAGAGCTGACACGCATCGATGACAATACGTATATGGCGAGCGGTTCCCTCCAAATCGATGAGTTTAACGATTACTTCGATACAGATATCGACGTACCAAATTTCGATACGATTGCCGGCTTCATCCTAAGCCGCATCGGATCAATCCCGGACGAAGATGCTGATACAGTCGTGGAATATGAAAACATGCTCTTTACCGTTGAATCCGTACGGGATAATCGCCTGGAAAAAATTAAAATTGAATTGAAGCGCCCGCACAGCGAGGCGACGGTATAAAAATAAGGAACTGCCTGTATCAGATACGGGCAGTTTCTTATTTTTCCGACTAAAATGCTGATTTGCACAGAATCGTGTTATGCTGTACATAACATGAATGAGGAAAGGATTTTGAACGTGCAAGCTACTGCCGAGCAAATACTCAAGGATTATTACGGTTATGACACCTTCCGAAAAGGTCAAGCCGAAGTGATCGGTCATGCAATGAATGATGAAAATACGTTAGCAATCATGCCGACAGGCGGTGGTAAATCGATATGCTACCAAGTCCCGGCCTTGATGCGGCAGGGTACTGCGCTGATCATCTCTCCCCTTATCTCCTTGATGAAGGATCAGGTGGATGCTCTGACAGCAATGGACATACCTGCCGCTTATATAAACAGTACATTGGAAGCAGCAGAACTGGAATGGACGATGCAGCAAGCTGCCCAAGGTGCATTCACCTTTCTCTATGTGGCGCCTGAACGGCTGGAAAATGCTCGCTTTCTGCAAATGATCCGCAAGCTTTCGATAAGCTTGATTGCATTTGACGAAGCGCATTGCATCTCCCAGTGGGGACATGACTTTCGTCCAAGCTACCGATCTGCCATCTCCATCCTGGATAAGCTGGCAGATACGCCTCCAGTGATGGCTTTGACTGCCACTGCAACACCACAGGTGGCAGATGATATCCAAAAATTGCTGCATATCCAGGAAGACTATACGGTACGCACCGGCTTCGCTCGTGAGAACCTGCGCTTCCAGGTAGTGAAAGGAGCCGATAAAGAGCGCTATATCCTCGATTTCATCCAAAAACGCAAAGGAGATACAGGTATCATCTACGCACCAACAAGAAAGCTGGTCGATCAGCTTTCCCTGTTTCTCGACCGCCAAGGAATAAAGACGGCTAAATACCACGCCGGGATGAGCGAAGCAGATCGCCAGGCAGCGCAAATCTCCTTCATCCAGGATGAAGTCAGTGTCATGATTGCGACGAATGCTTTTGGCATGGGAATCGATAAGAGTAACGTACGCTATGTACTGCATTATGCCTTGCCAATGAACATGGAGGCCTATTATCAGGAGGCTGGCCGGGCAGGCCGCGATGGAGAACCGAGTGATTGTGTCCTGCTCTTCTCCGGCCAGGATGTGCATCTGCTGAAATTCCTGATTGAGAATTCTGCCTCGGACACACAAGCGGAGTATCAGAAACTGCAGCAAATGATCCATTACTGCCATACACAAAGCTGTTTACAGACCTATATGCTTCACTATTTCCAGGATCCGCATATTCCCGAGGATTGCGGCAGATGCAGCAATTGCTTGAATGAATTCGAAAAGACGGATATGACTCGTGAAGCGCAAATGGTGCTCTCCTGTGTCAAACGGATGGACGAGCGCTTTGGAGCCGTTTTGGTTGCAAAGGTTTTGAAAGGGTCCAAGGACAAGCGGATCAAGCAATTCGGGCTTGATGGACTTTCTACGTATGGCATCATGAAAAACCGTACGGAAAAGGATATCACACAGTTCATCCATTATCTTTCCGCAGAAATGATCCTTGCTCCAACCGATGATAAATACCCTGTATTGACACTAACGGATGAAGCTGTCCGTATACTGAAAGGCGAAAGGAAAGTAATGATGCAGATCGCCAAAGCGACGGAATCTGCCGAAGCGGACTATGATGAGGCGTTGTTCCAGGAACTGCGTGAATTGCGTAAAGGCATCGCACAAGCAGAAGGACTGCCTCCGTATGTCATCTTTTCGGATGCAACATTGAAAGAGCTATGCCGATATATCCCGCATACCCAGCAGGAAATGCTCGGTATCAAGGGGATCGGGGAAAGACGGATGGAACAATATGGAGAGCAGTTCCTCGAAGTGCTGAAGCAATATGAGCAGACAGCATCCAACCCGGACATCGATCAAAAGCCTCTCCTGCAGGAAAGGCAGGATACACCGAGTCATCTCATCAGCTATGATGCCTTCAGTCAAGGTATACCGATGGAAAACATAGCCAAGGAACGAGGCTTGACTCCGATGACTGTCAGCAATCATTTGTTCAAAGCTTATGCAGAAGGAAAAGCTCTCGATCTGAGGCAATTTTTCACCGAGGAGCAGGAAAATGCCGTTCTCCATGTGCTGAAGCAGCATGAAGAGCTGCCAAAGCTCAGGGAAATCAAGGATCAATTGGATATACCATGTGACTACCACGGCATCCGTGCAGTACTCGTGCATCACGCTATACTCGAGCAATAAAATAACCCGTATCACTGGATGCATTCCAGTGATGCGGGTTTTCTTTTAATCGAATTTGATTGCCCAGCTTCCATCACGGAATACAGGCTCGGATGTCCCATCTGCAAAGATACCGTCAATGGCTAGATCCGCTGAACCGATCATGAAATCTGTGTGTGTAAGACTATCATTGACGCCATGTTTATCCAATTCTTCTTCCGTCATGGACGAACCGCCTTCAAGCGTTGTCGGATAAGCTTTCCCTAAAGCAATGTGACAGGATGCATTCTCATCATACAAGGTGTTGTAGAAAATAAGGCCGGATTGGGAAATCGGCGATTCATGGGGCACTAAAGCCACTTCGCCAAGCCGCAAAGCACCTTCGTCTGTTTCCAGTAAATGCTTGAGCGTTTCCTGCCCCACTTCCGCTTTGTAATCAACAACTTTTCCTTCCTTGAAGGTAAGCGTGAAGTCATCGATCATATTCCCGTCATAAATCAACGGTTTCTTGCTTGTGACTGTCCCTTCCACATCATATTTATGCGGAAGCGTGAACACTTCCTCCGTCGGCATATTCGGATTGAATTCCGTACCGCTTTCTGTCGTAGATGAACCACCCTTCCAAATATGTCCATCCGGTAAACCAATCACAAGATCCGTTCCTTCGGATTTGAAGTGGAGCTTTTTGTAACGTTTGTCATTCAGGACATCCCGGGCATGGTGCAGCTTTGCATTGTGCTCTTTCCAGGCCTGGACAGGATCTTCCTGATCGACACGGACAATTTTAAAGATGGAGTCCCAAAGCAGCTTCGTTGCTTCCTCTGCAGATTTGCCCGGGAAGATTTTTTGCGCCCAGGCATCTGTCGGAATCGTGATGATCGTCCAAGGGATGATATCATTCATCGTATACTTGCGCAGATGCTGCAGGGCCTGGGCAGTCGCTCTTGTTGCCTGTGCCACTTTGCTTCCATCGACATCCTTCAAAAGATCCGGATCGGTGGAACGTATTTGCAGGAGAGCCGCTCCCTTTTTCATATAATAAGCGCGCTGCTCCACAACCCAATCAGGAATGTCTGTCAGCACCTCTTCGGATTGATGTTTATACTTCAAAAGGGTCAGCGTATCATCGGACCAATTGATATGTACTTCACTGGCCCCCAGCTCGTAAGCGCGCTTGGCGATTAGTCGGACAAACTCCGCTCCATCGATAGGTGCCATGATATATAGAGGTTGATCCTTTTGTATATTCACACCTGTACGCAAAGCAACCTCCGCGTATTTTTCCAATAATTCCTTTTCTGGCATTGGATTCATCCTTCCCGTCATTGATTTCAGACTATTCTTCCATTCTAGTAGAGTATGAGCAATTTCACACGAATTATGCCTGGACATTCTTTCTGGCTTCCAACAGGCTTTCTCACCCAATCGGTCACCTTTGCTTTTCGATTTCTTCTATCAGGAGGGATAATGTTTCCCATCGTTCCATCTTTTGCTCTAATTGCTGTTCCAGCTCCTGCTGCTCGGCAAATAGTTTCTGGACAAGCTCACTGTCACTGCCTGCTTCGGTGATGCCTGTCGTACAAGCCTCGATCCGCTGTTCCAGCTCCGCAATTTCATCTTCGATCGTGTTCCATTCCTGCTGTTCCTTGTAAGAGAGCTTCTGCTTTTTCTTTGCTTTCTTCTCTTGGACTGGTTCCGATTTTTTCTCCTGCTGCGGTTTAGGCTGTTCCTGCACTTTATCCCGGTACTCACTATAGTTGCCATAAAATGTGGAGATGACTCCTTCGCCTTCAAAGAGAATCAGCTGATCAACTACACGGTCCAGGAAATAACGATCATGGGAAACCGTTATGACCACACCAGGATAGGTATCCAAGTAATCCTCAAGGATCCCCAGTGTTTCTGTATCCAGGTCGTTGGTCGGTTCATCGAGGAAAAGGACATTCGGCTCTTCCATCAGCACACGGAGCAGATACAATCGCTTCCTTTCCCCTCCGGATAAACGATGAATATACGTATATTGATGACTCCGCGGGAAAAGGAATTGCTCGAGCATTTGTTCCGCCGTAATGACATTGCCATCTGCGGTATGGATGACTTCTGCTACTTCCTTGATGTAATCGATGATGCGAAGCTGCTGATCCATGTCTTGCTGCAGCTGCGTGTAATAGCCAAGTTTGACGGTCTCCCCTGTTTCCACTTCCCCGGCTGTCGGGGAAATCCTGCCTGCGAGTGTATTCAGAAGAGATGTTTTTCCGCTGCCATTGGGTCCGATGATGCCGATGCGGTCACCTGGCTTGAATAGGAAATCAAAATGACTGAATAATGTTTCATCACCGAATTTGACTGTCAGATCTTTCGCTTCCAATACCTTCTTGCCTAGTCGGGCAGCTCCGACCTGGAGATTCAACTCATTATCCTGCGTCTGGAACTTAGCCTCTTTCATTTCCTCGACACGCTGGATTCGTGCTTTTTGTTTTGTCGTACGTGCTTTGGCCCCCCGGCGCAGCCATGCAAGCTCCCGGCGCAGTGTATTTTGATGCTTTTCCTGATCCAAGAGAGTCTGTGCTTTCCGCTCCGCCTTCTTCGTCAAATATGTTTCATAGTTTCCTTCATATCGATATAGCCTGCCCATCTCCAGTTCAAAGATATGGCTGGTGATCCGATTCAGGAAGTAACGATCATGCGTCACCAGCATGATGGCTCCCTGATAACTAGGCAGATAGCCTTCCAGCCACTCGATTGTCTCGTTATCAAGATGGTTTGTCGGCTCGTCCAAGAGCAATAAATCCGCAGGCTGAATGAGTGCTTTTGCCAGTGCTACACGTTTTCGCTGTCCGCCTGATAAAGCATCGACAGAGGTTGTGTAATAATCGACACCCAGTTTCGTCAAAATGGTCTTCGCCTGGGTACTGGCATCCCAAGCGTCTTCGGCATCCATCTTGGCTTGAAGGTTGAATAACCGATTCTGCACTTTGGCATCATCCGGTTCCCGCTCCAAATCCGAAAGCGCTTCTTCGTAGGCGCGGATCGTCTGCAGGATCGGGCTGGATCCGCTGAACACCTCCTCCAGTACCGTCCTGCCAGGAGTCAATTCCGGCTCCTGCGCCAAGTAAGCGAGCTGAAATGTCTTGCTATGGTCGATGTCCCCGGCATCTGCACCTTCGATACCGGCCAACACCTTCAGCAATGTGGACTTTCCCGTCCCGTTGACACCGACAAGTCCGATTCGTTCACGGCTTTCGATATGAAATCCTATTGCTTGGAACAGCTGTTTATCCCCATATGTTTTCGTAAGATTTTCCACGCTGAAAATACGCATTTCCTCCTCCTTCCCGAACAAGGAAAAAGCCGCCCGTACAGGCGGCTTTTTCCTTATCCATCCTTGCTTATTGCTGCTGCATGGACTTTCTGGCACCGTGATTGACAGGGCCTACATATTCATTTAGCTTAAAGCCTCCGCGAATCGCTTCGGTAATGAATGCCTTCGCTTCGTATATGGCTTCTTTCACACTGCTTCCGTTTGCGAGCAATGCGCAGATTGCAGCAGAGCTTGTGCATCCGGCACCATGCGTATAAGTAGTATCGATATTCTCGCTTTCAAGAATCTCGAAGTTTTCCCCGTCATAAAGCACATCAATCGCTTTGTCCGTTTCCAGCTTGCTGCCGCCTTTGACAAGAACATATTTTGCACCCAAGGCATGAATTTTCTGTGCCGCTTCTTTCATTTCTTCCACTGAGTGAATCAATGGCATTTGCGCTAATTTGGCTGCTTCAAATAAGTTCGGTGTGATGACGGTTGCGAGCGGGACCAGCTTCTCCCGAAGGCTGACTGTGTTTTCCGGCTGAAGTTCTTCATCTGCACCCTTGCATACCATCACCGGGTCGATGACTACATTCGGAATATTATTTTCTTCGATCATCTTGGCTGCCAATTCAATGATTTCGGGGGAACCAAGCATTCCTGTCTTCACTGCGTCGACGCCTGCACCGACAACGATCGTGTTCAGCTGTTCCTTCACCGTATTCACATCAACCGGAAATACATTATGATGCCAATTATTGTAAGGATCCATTGCGACGATCGTCGTCACAGCAGACATTCCGTATACGCCAAATTCCTGCATCGTCTTCAGATCCGCTTGGATACCCGCTCCTCCAGAGGAATCTGAGCCTGCAATTGTCAATGCTTTGTTCATGTCCGTAACCCCTTTTTGCATACATGCTGTCATTTTTTATAACTGGTTGTATTATACTCCTTTTCTTCCTTGTCTATCAACCAGCCTGCATATCATCAGAGCTGTATGGTTAATATTATCAAAACTTGTCCATCCATCGGGTTTTTTGTCAAATTCCCTCCTTTCACTGGAAAAGTATGTAGGTTTTATAATACAATGAATCTAGTTTTTTGTACCTATTGCCCTTGGAGGTGTGCCCTGTTGGAAGAATCTCGATTGGAAGAATCATATTTAAATAAAAGCTCTGCGCTCCATCGCCGCCATTATGGTCAATATTTCACTCCCGATGCGGCCGCAGATATGATGAAACAGTGGGTGCTGAACAATCTGGATGGCGGCCGTCTGCTTGACCCCGCCGTCGGTCTGGGGAAGCTGATCAAAGATATACCCGATGAATATACAATCGATGCATATGATGATGATAAAGAGATTTTGGAGGCTAACCGAGACTTTTTCACATCCCAGTCCTCCATCCGCCTATATGAACAGGATTTCCTTTCAGCTGACTGGGAAAAGGTTTATGATGGCATCATTTGCAACCCGCCTTATATAACTTTCCGAAACCATGATGAAAAAGAGATTTACTTGAATCTATTCCGGCAGAAGATGGGCATCTTGCTTTCTACATATACAAACTTGTACGGTCTATTCATGCTTAAATCCCTGCATCAGCTGAACGAACACGGACGTGCTGCCTTCATCGTGCCTTCCGACTTCCTGAATGCTAGATATGGCACGAAGATAAAAGAGTATTTCCTCCAGGACGGCAGCCTGAAAATAATCATCAACACCGATATCCAAATGGGCTGGTTCAAAGGCGCGGCGACGACAAGCTCCTTGCTGCTTTTCGATAAATCGAGCAGCAGCGATGCAATTGAGTTCATCCGCACCCAGTCCGTTCAGGAACTGCAGCAAGCAAAGGCATACATCCTATCGGACCGGAAAAAGCCTCACGGTATCATCCGCCGGCGACAGGATTTGAATCCAGCTGATAAATGGAAATTGCATTTTTACCAGGAAAGCCAAAAGCGCTACACGAATGTACGGCCGCTGAAGCATTTTGCCAGTGCCAAACACGGCATAAAAACCGGATCGAATCAGTATTTCTGCTTTAACAGCAGCAAGATGCGGCAATGGCAAATCGGTAAACAGCACTTCCTGCCCTGTATTTCAAAAGCTGCTCAATTGAAACAGCCCTTCTTTTCCTACATTGATTACAAGCAGCTTGTGCAGCAGGATGAGCAGACGCTGCTTCTATGCGTGGATGATGAACAGGAACTGGAGCATGGCTTGAAGCAATATTTGGAGGACGGGAAATCCCATCGGGTCGATCAGCGGCATATCATCCGCTCTCGTAAGCCCTGGTACCGTTTTTCCGTATTGGAAGCAGCACCTATCCTGGTGAGTGTATTCAATCGGAAGCAAATTCAAATCGTCCGCAATAAAACCAATGTCCGCCATCTGGATCAATTGATGGGCATTTACTTCCATGATGAATATAAGCAGGAAGCAGACCTTTTCATGGCTTATTTCCTCAGTGACATCGCGCAGGAGCTGATGGCAAATCCGCATAAAGAATACGGCAAGGATTTGAAGAAATTGGAACCAAAGGATATGGACGCATCACTCGTCCTGGATGTTCAGGCGCTCACCGAGGAACAGAAGCATGAGATCCACAGCATTTATCAACGAATCGAATATTTGACTGTACATGACGGGGATGGACGGGAATTGAAGCACCATTACGAGCTGCTGAATGACTTCTTCAGCCATTTGATCCAGCCATTGGAAAAAGAGGAGCTGTAAATATTGCAGCTCTCTTTTTTGTGATCAAAAACACTAAACTATTTCCGTTTTCCTCCGATAGATACAAATGTATGAATTTTAAGGGGGATGACATTGAAAAAAAAAGATAGAAGCGATCATCACGGCAGTACCATATATAAAAGCAGTGCTCAGAGAGGAAGCAATGATCACCATTTTTGATGCTGAGCAGTATCTATACTATTCTCCAAGCGCAGATCTTAACTTCCATCACCAGGCTGGTGATCCGCTGCCAGAAGACTATAAACATTTCAAGCAAGTCAATCCGGAAGGTGTCACAGTCGTAAAAGTGCCGAAAGAGGAATTCGGTGTACCTTTCGACAGCATCTCCATTCCGATAAAGGATGATGCCGGCAATATGATTGGCGGGATGAATTGCGCGGTTACGACAGCCAAGCAGGATTTATTCAAAAACATCATCAGCAGCATGGAAAGTGTCACGGATGCCCTACTTGGAAAAATCCAGCATATCGCCGCGCATTCGGAGGAGCTCTCCGCAACAACCGAGCAAATCTCGGAAAACACACGCAATACGGTGGCTCATTCAGCCAAAATAACCGATATTGCCGGAACGATCAAAGGCATCAGTGAACAGACGAATCTGCTCGGCCTCAATGCCGCTATCGAGGCAGCACGCGTCGGCAGCGCCGGAGCTGGCTTTGGCGTCGTAGCTGCTGAAGTCCGCAAGCTGAGTGTCGAGTCGAAAAATGCAACGATCAGCATCGAGGACACATTGAATGCGATCAAGGACTCCATCCATCAAATGCAAAATGACTTTCAGGATATTTCCAGTTCCACACAGGAAGAAGCCAAGCTGGTGAACGAGTTCATGATCGAAATCGAAAAGCTTACAAAAACAGCTGCCGACCTGCGGGAATATGCAGAAAAGAATATACTGACATAAAAAAGACGAGCCTGCGGTGAAACAGGCTCGTCTTGCTCATTCTTCTTCGAAGTTGCGTCCGTCATTACGGAACCATGGATAATCAGTTCCGAATGCCACCGCCATCTCCTTGGAACGCTTCAAACGTTCTTTGCGGTAAGCAGCACGCTGCGGTGCACCATCATGCAGCCATTTCTCTTCGGGACTTTCCGGGAATACTTCCGGCACCTCGACTGGCTGATTGTTCTCATCCAGTGCAACCATCGTAACAAACGCAGTCGCCGATACTTTTCTGTCTCCTGTGCGTAAGTCCTCTGTCACGGCTTTGACAAAGACTTCCATGGAGGTATTGTTCGTCCATGTGACAAAAGCTTCGACACAGATTGTATCTCCCTCTTTCACTGGTGCAAGGAAGTCTACACTGTCGGTTGAAGCTGTCACTACAAGCTGCCTGGCGTGACGATAGGCAGCGATTGCCGCTACGTCATCGATATGAGCCATAAGCGTTCCTCCGAAAAGCGTACCGTGGGTATTCGTATCGGGAGGAAGTACATGGGACGTTTTCACTGTCAAAGATGCGATGCATGGTTTCGATTTCACTTGGGTTCCTTCTTTCCGCCAAACTTTAGGCTACAAGATCGGGGAGATCAAACGTGAGAGGGATTCCTTGAAACGGATCCAATTTGATCTCTGTTGATATAGTGTATGTGAAAGTTCCGTTGATAATAGGATATCCTCTTCAAATTTTTCTTTCAATACCCCCGCCGTATTTTCGTCATATAAAAATGCATTCACTTCAAAATTCAGCCTGAAACTGCGGACATCGATATTCGCTGTCCCGACGGAAGATATCTTATCATCGACAACGATCGTCTTGGCATGGAGGAATCCATTTTGGTAGATATAAACCTTTGCCCCGGCATTGATCAAGTCACCTGCATTGGAATAAGTCGCCCAATAGACGAATGGGTGATCGGGCTTGTTCGGGATCATGATCCGTACATCCACCCCTGACAGCACTGCAATCTTCACTGCATCCGCCAGACTTTCATCAGGGATGAAATATGGTGTCTGGATATAGACGTATTTCTTGGCTGAGAGAATCATCTTGATGTAGCCATGTTTGATCTGCTCCCACTCGGAATCCGGACCGCTTGAGACGATCTGTACTCCGATATTACCCGTCGGTTCCGACAAATAATAACGATCCTCATACTCGATATCATGGCGCGAGGCCTGGTTCCAGTCCAAAATGAAACGCGTCTGCATTGCTCTTACTGCCTCTCCTGTTATCCGCAGATGCGTATCACGCCAATAACCGAATTTCTTATCATAGCCCAGATATTCATCTCCGATGTTAAAGCCGCCAATGTAGCCGACTTTTCCATCGATGATCGCCAGCTTCCGGTGATTCCGGTGATTGAGCTTCAGGTTGATTTTTGGTATGAAAGACGGGAAGAAAGCTTCAATCTCCACTCCAGCTTTCACGAGTTTGCGCACATAGCTCTTTTTGATGCTGCGCGAACCCATATCATCATACAGAAACCGGACTTTGACACCTTCTTGTGCTTTCTTGATAAGCACGTCAGCCAGCCGTTCCCCCAGCTTGTCACTGCGCACGATATAATACAGGAGATGGATATGGTCCTTCGCCTGTGAAAGATCATGCAGCAGCGCATGGAATTTCTTTTGGCCGTCCGTGAACAGCTCCACCTCGTTCCCCTGTGTCAGGATGGCATCATCATTGCGCAGATGCATGTAGGCAAGGTCTTTGTATTCTTTGACTGCTTCTTGCTCATAGACGAATGTATCTTCCTCGATGGCACGCAATTGGGCCTGCACTTGTTTCTTCACACCAAGCCTTGACTTCGTATCCCAGGTGAAGATCTTGCCCGAGAGTTTGCGGCCAAAAAGCAAATAAATCACGAAGCCCGCCACCGGTATGAATACCAGTACGAGAAGCCATGCCCATGTGACACTGGCATCGCGCCGTTCCAGGAAGACAATTGCCAGTGCGAGGAGGATATTTATGATAGTTAATAATCCTAATAAATACGCAAATATATGCACATGAGCGTCTCCCTTCATATATTTCCAATTACCCATACTAATATATAGCATTCTATCGGGCATTGACAACTTCTCTACCCTTTAAAGAATAAAAGTATTGAAAACCCCGATACACAAACCTTACACTTAATCCATACAGAGATTAGAAAGAGAGGCGCATGCCATCATGCAATCGCAATCATCCAAGTCAGGTGTCGTATATGCCGCCATCGCATATGTGATGTGGGGCGTACTGCCGTTATTTTGGAATTTATTAGAGGGAATCGATGCCGGCCACTTGCTTGCCCATCGAATTGTCTGGTCCTTTGTCACGATGATCCTAATCGTCCTTCTGCTGGGAAAAATCCGTCCCTTCATCAGACAGCTGAAGGATCTGTTTTTGGATAAACGCGCATTCTGGGGATTGTTCGCAGCTTCCATCATGGTCAGCCTCAATTGGCTCGTATTCATCTGGGCAGTAAATTCCGGTCATGTCCTGCAGTCCAGCCTGGGTTACTACATAAATCCGCTCATCAGCATCCTGCTCGCCATGATCGTCCTGAAGGAAAAAAGCACGCTTTTACAGATCATCAGCTTCATCCTTGCAGCTATCGGCGTCATATATCTCACCTTCAGTTATGGGGTATTTCCTTGGGTGTCGTTCCTGCTGGCAATCACTTTCGCTGTCTATGGCCTGCTTAAAAAGGTAGTGACGATCCCGCCTATGTTCGGACTGACAATCGAGACGATGTTCGTCACCCCATTGGCTATCCTTTATTTGCTCTTTGTGCCTGCTGCGGACAGTGATCCCATATCAGCTGGTACAGCTGTCGTCCTATTCTTATCCGGAGCTGCCACAGCAGCGCCGCTTCTGCTATTCGCCTTTGGCGCCCGCAGACTTTCTTTGACGACGATCGGCCTGCTCCAGTATATTGCACCAACACTCATGCTGATTTTGGGTGTCACTTTATTCGGTGAAGCATTCACACATGCACATTTGATTGCTTTCACATGCATTTGGGGGGCATTGCTTCTCTACACCATATCCGGCATCCGCATGAAGCGTCTGACGACAAAGCAGCTGAAGCATGCCGAAGCTGTAAAATAAGCCACCTTCATTTACGAAAAGGTGGCAAGAAAAGCAATATCACGAATAATCCACATAAGATAGAAGCAAAGATGTATAATGTCCCTTTGATGAGTTCCCCCTGGAACAGGACAGAGAATATACTGGTTACAAGCAGCAGCAGTGCCGTTACAGCAGCTGGGATGAATAAAACAAACGGGTCCTTGGTGACATGACGCAGCACTCCGATACTGATCAATGCGATTCCCGAAAAAGCTAACAGCAGCAAGGAAAATTCCATACTTGCACCTCCTGCTGTTCAGCTTATTCAGGAACTGCCCAAAGGGTTAAAAAATACCGGCAACAAAAGCCGGTATTTTTAAAACCGTCTCTCTTCTTTTACCTCATGCTGTGCATCACAGATGATGAGTTTGCTGGGTGCATTTTCCCGGGCAAGTCCTTCTGCCTCCAAAACGGCAGCATCTTCCATTTTCACGTACCAGCCTGATACATCCTTATTCGGCATAGCACCGTATTCCTTCATACTGTGCTCCTCCTACCCTTTTAGTAAAACGTGTTCCCAACAAAACATTCAGCAAAACATTGCGGGGTACCAGCTGTTCCCACTACCCAACCTTCTCTGAATCTAGTAAGATATAGTTTTACAACCAATTAACAATTGTATTTTCAGTATCCCGCCGCCCAAATGGCGGGAATACGCAATCATATTTCTGCTGATCGAGGGTGATGATGCTTGCATAAAAGAAAAATCTACTACATGGTTGCATCGTTCCTGCTCGCCATTGTAATCGGGGCAGTGATTGTTTTTGCAGGAACCGATAAAAAAGCAACGGTCACGAATGCCCCTACCGAAATTGTACCTAGTGAAACCGATAATTCCAATGACACCGCGGAAAATCCGGCTGCATCGGAAGAAGAAGCAGATACTTCCTCCGAAATAAAGAAGGCTTTCCAGCGATTGCTCAAGGATACAATCGGCCTCTTCATCAAGGAAGATCTGCATATCACCGCAATCGGTGATTCCCTGACCCAAGGAGTGGGAGACACGACAGGGAATGGCGGGTATGTCGGCATTCTAAAGCAAACGTTCGAAGAAACAGATGATCACGTCAAAATCGATAATTTCGGCAAACGCGGCAATCGAACGGATCAGCTGCTGAAAAGACTGGACGATCCTGTCATCTCGGCCTCCATCGAGAATGCAGATGTTGTCCTGATTACGATCGGCGCCAATGATATCATGAAAGTGACTAAGGATCACTTCACTGATCTGGATTACGATGACTACAGCGCGGCCATGCCGTCCTATGAAGAACGGATGAAAGAAGTATTCAATAAAATCGGGACATTGAATCCCGATGCTGAAGTATATTTGATCGGCTTTTATAATCCTTTTGAGGAATCCTTCCCTCAAATCGAGGATCAGCTCGGCACGATCGTAGATGAATATAATGCCATTGGAAAGCAGGTTGCAGAAGAAGAAGACCAGCATTATATTGAAACAGCCGATTTATTCCATAATCAGACAGCAGCTTTATTGGCTGATGACTACTTCCATCCAAATGAAGTCGGGTATGGAAAAGTTGCCGAACGGGTATTGGAGAGTATCAAACCTGTTATACAGGAAGACGATGAATAGGCAGGTGTGACTATCATGGAAAACAGAAAAAATGAAACACGGCCGCCGAAACAGCGGGACTGGAAAAAATACTTTAAAATATTGGCTATTGCAAACGGTGTTGTCCTGCTGCTTTTGCTTTTGCTTATCTTCCTTCCGGCATTCAGTCCGGCTCCGGAGCCGCCAAAGGAAGCCCAATTCGATAGCTCGGATTCTTCCGAGTTCACAATCAGCTCGACCAAAGCAAACGTCAATGAACTGATCAACGCATACATCGACAAGGAACTGAACGATGACTCCGATAATTATTCGGTTGTACTCGGGGATGATGCTGTGGAATTGAGAGGGGGAATCACTGCATTCGGCGTAAGGATTCCGCTGCAGATCACCCTTGAACCGCAAGTACAGGAAAATGGGGATCTATTGCTCGTACAGCGGGATATCTCCCTTGGAAGTCTATCCCTGCCGAATGATAAGGTCCTTAAATATATAGACAGATATTATAAGATGCCTGAATGGGTCACAATCAATCCAGATAAGGAATCCATCTATGTCGCTGTCACGCAGATGGAATTACAAAACAACTTCCATGTGGAAGTAGAGCAATTCGATTTGCCGAATGATGACTTGAGCTTCAAACTGTATATCCCGAACGATACATTCGGTTTATAAAAAAGCAGGCATTCCCTTTAAAGGGAAGCCTGCTTTTTCACTGGAGCAATCCATTTTCATGCACATAGATGGCCGCTTGCGTGCGATCCTGCACTTCCAGCTTGCTCAATATATTGCTGACATGCACCTTTACTGTCTTCAGGGCGATGAACAGCTCCGAGGCGATCTCTTGATTGGATCTTCCCTTGGCGATCAAAAGCAATACCTCCCGCTCCCTTGCTGTCAGTGTTTCATGCAAGGCAGGAGCTTGCGGCTGCCGCATGCGAGCCATCACTTTATTCGTCACTTCCGGTTCGAAAACAGCATTTCCATTATATGTAGATCTTATTGCCTTGGCTATTTCCGTTGCTTTGGATGTTTTCAGCAGATAACTGGCTGCACCCGCTTCCAAGGCCGGATACACTTTATCATCATCCAGAAAACTCGTGACGACAATCACCTTAGCCTCGGGCCAGGCCGTTACGATCTGTCTGGTCGCTTCTATCCCATCCATCCGGTCCATCACAAGGTCCATCAGGATGATATCCGGTTTCAATTCCAGCGCCAGTCGAACCGCTTCCTCCCCATTGTCCGCTTCTCCGATGACCTCGATATCGGCTTGCGTCGATAGATATGCCGAAACACCGATCCGCACCATTTCATGATCGTCTACAAATAGAACCTTGATCATGTCCATTCTTCCTCCCTATCAAGCATCGGAACCCGCACCTCCAAGCGTGTACCTTGGTTCGGCACACTTACCACCCGCAGATGGGCACCGATTTCCGCTGCTCTTTCCTTCATATTTTGTAAACCGTAAGCTCCCGGCTGTTCTGTGCCTATTTCGAAGCCGATACCATCATCCGCAACGAGCAGGATGATGAAGCTGTCACGCTGGAGAAGCTTGATTGAAAGACTTTCCGCTTTTGCATGACGCAGCGTATTGGATACAGATTCCTGCACGATACGGAATAGCTGATCCTCGATACCTTTTTCCACAGGGAAGGTATCCAGCTCCCATTCAATCGAAAGCGGCACCTTCGCCCGCAGATCTTCCAGGAGCATATCCATCCCTTCCTGCAGCGTCTTCCCTTTCAGGGCTGCAGGTCTAAGGTGCAAAAGCAGCGCCCGCATCTCCAGCTGCGATTGCTGGACCATTGCTTCAAGCTGCTTCAATGCAGTGAACATTGCTGTCTCTCCTTCTTCGGATTCGGTCAGGGCGGAAATCAGCATGGAGGCCGCGAACAGTTCCTGGCTGACAGAGTCATGCAGCTCCCTTGCCAAACGATTTCGCTCTTCCGAGACGATGCGCTGGACCTCTTCTTCGCGGTCGATCACCCGCTCATTCGTCAATTTCTGTGCAAGCTTAGCCTGTTCGTTCATATAAGCCTGCAGACGTTCCAGCTCGGCCCAGGTGTGCTGCAGCTCGGATAAACTGAAGCTGCGCTTCTTCAAAGGCTGCTGCCCCTCCCGGATGCTCTCCAGTTCCCGGGCTGCCTGATGCCAGCGCCTCCGCCAATACAGGCCGGAAAACAATCCAAGAATCGCACCTGAAAATAAGACGAAAAGCGGTGCTGCAATCAAAAACGGCATATTACTTTCATGCATGGTCCAAATCGATTTCCAATCATCGATTGGAAAATCCAGCAGATACAATGCCGCCAATCCCGCAAGCAAAAGCAGACTGTACAGCATGCCAAAACCGACATGGCGTTTGACGATATTGCTCATACGCGCACCACCTCCAGCTTGCCAGCTACAACACTTGTGACGATTTTGATGCGCTGGGAGGATTGCTGATAGCCTTTTGTACGCATATGAATCACTTTATTCCAGCTGTTCTGTTCCCTATGCTCAAAGATGGCGATCGATCCATAAACAACGGAATGATGCACATCCACTTCTATATCATATGGAACGATGATCCGTACATTCCCCAATACTTTACGCACCATCAGCACAGCTTCTTCTTTCGGCAGTACCGTATAATTCAGATCGATGATCGTATCGCCGATGAATGACTGAATATTGGTATCCTGCCATTCGTACACATTGCCGCCTGCCGACTGCGCACCGAACCAGCTATTTTGAAACAATGATTTTTTTTCGAAGACCGACTCCTCCGATGATGCTTGGTCAAAAGATGGCTGATAGGTTTGCGGTTTATCCGTCGTATCGTGGATTTTGGAAAAGTAATAGATGATTCCAGCTGTCAAAACTAAATAAAAAGCGAATGATTGCAATAAACTCATGGCCACTATGACTATGCCCAGCCAAAATAAAATCGTCCCCTTACGACCGGATAACTGCCGTTTTCCGAGATAGATGAACAGTATACCCATACCGATGCCAATCAGCACACCTGTCCCCGATAGCAATAATTCAGCCAGGAAAACCACTGCTGCCGTGATGAGCAGCCAGCGTATCATATCGTTCGGCTTCACTCCGAGGCACCCCTTTCATGCGGCAAGTGTAAACAAGGAAGCACACAGCCGTCTGTGTCCTTCCTAGATTACCACGTCATGCTTATTTTAACTAGATTTCCTTTCCAGCTCTGCCAGTTTGGCATCCAGTGTCATCTTACGATAATCCGCATCCACCTTTCGCTCCAGCCGGTCGATATATCCTTCCAGATCATTGAATTTGTTGGAGGCGAATTCAAACTCCGGCTTGTGCTTGAGGATCTCATTCATCCCGCGGTGTGCTTTCGCGACATTTTCCCGCTCCGCGAATTCCATTTTCTTCACGTAAAGATCCTTCAGTTTATGCTTCATCTGGACGTATTTTTTCTCCAGCTCCTGCAGATCAGAAGCAGCTTTTTCCATCATTGCCTTGATCTTATCTGCACGCTCTTGGTATTGTCCGCGCTCCTCTTGTGCCTGTTCGGCCAGTTCAGCCTCCCCTTGCTCTGCCGCAAGCTTTGCCTGCCGCTCCCGTTTATCCGCCATTGCCTGTGCTGCATGATATTCTTTTGTAAAATCATGCTTCAGCTGATACTGCTTCTCGATCAACTCGCGAATTTTCTTCGCCTGCTGCTCACATTGACGGATATACTGGCTTAGCTGCACCGTTGGATTCTTTTCTTCCTTCTTATCCAAGATTTCGTGAAAATCTGCTGCAACCGCCTGTTTGATTCGAGTAAAAATGTTTTCCATGTGTATCTCTCCTTTTTGATTAGAATATATCTCCGACAAGTGCCAGTACTGGAATCAACAGTGCCAGAATCGGAATAAACGCCCATATCCACGTATTATCCCGACCCGGCTTTGCCTTCTCCTTCAGCTCCTCCACTTCCAGCTCCAGCACACGTACTCGCTGCTCCAAGTAATCGTCCACTATGCTCCTCCTTTAAATTAAAGAGTATAATCGAACTTCTCTGCTTCCTTTTCTTTTTTCCAAGCTTTGTACATATAGTACAGCGCCGCCAGGGCAATCAAACCGATCAACGCCGGCAGATTGGAAAGGGAGATGCAAACACCAATCCCAATGACAATGCCCCAGCCAATCTTGGCACCGACACTATCGGTCATGATGAATCTCCTCAAACCGTAATAACCAATTGCCACACTGACAGCCAGCACAAGCAGCGACCCAAGGTTCGCCAGCAGCACCGCCCCAGCAATGACAGCGCCAATGATCAATAAAACCTTCTTCATCACGCCTCACTCCTTTCATACTCCTAGTCTACCTTCATTCCCCCTCCACCATAACGACCCCCAGCCATAACTTAAGTAAGACTTTGGTCTTACGAAAAGCGAAGGGGACTGATTAGAAACAGAGCGGTAAGTGAGAAAGCACGGAGTGGGCGCTTTATCCCACGCAGGGCTTTTCTTGGGAATATCAATTCAATGAAGACAAACAAAAAGAGACTGGGACAAAAGTGTTTTAGCCAAATAAAAAACCGAACTATACTGCAAATCTTCATACGAAAATTTGCATAAGTTCGGTTTTTTGAATAGTTATCTATCCCAGTGTAGGGAGAACGCGGAGACTCCTGCGGGAACAGCGCGAGCTGAAGACCCCGCAGTGGGGACCCTTCCACGAGGAGGCTGAGGCCGTGCCCGTGGAAAGCAGCGCTCAAGAATAAGACTCGGTTTTAAGCACTGGGAAATTAGTTATGTCCCAGCCTCCTTCAGCTTCTCCATTGTTATTGCATTGGGACGATAAACATCAGATATGGAATTTACGCTTTAATTTCTCCATCCATTTTTTCGGCATCCTATAGGAAATCAGCAGCAGAACAGATCCCAGCAAAGTAGAAGGAAGGAGGTCTTTCGAAGATTGCAGGATGATATCTTCAGCATGCAAATACCTTTTCAAGACAAAATCGATTCCAACGATCAGAATGAGAAGCGAAAAAATAATATATCCGCTTTGACGGAACCAGCTTCTATTTCTTTTATAAATTGCTATATTCAGCAACAGCAGCAACAAAGCTATGATCAATATCGGGAATGCTATCTCGACAGACCAGCCCGTATATCCATGGATGAAGTCAAATCCGAATAATCCAGCACATATGGTTATCAGTAAAACGATGATTTTATCTCTTGTTCTTTTGACATAGCCAAATAGAACGTAGAAGAAGCACCAGCCCATCAAAATGGATAAATTGCTGTATAAAGACCAGGTAAAGGCTTTATTCAATAGGAAGTCTATCAACGAAGGCACCAGGAATCCCAATATCATCAACACACAAAGAACCCGGAAAATGATACGGATAAAGAAACTGACCAGGTTCTCATACAAACTGTAATATTTCGGAAAGCCATTCGTATCCAACAATTCCTCATCGCTCAAGACCTTTGGTATATAGGTAAAGCATAGCGGACAAGGAACCTGATCCTTCTCGACACTCACCCCGCATTTAGGACAGTAAGCCATCAATATGCACTCCTGTTTGTTTCAATTTTTATTTGGATGCCCTCTTCGACTAATTTCCTGAAGAACATCCTTTCCACTATCCTATCGTTCGACAAATTTCCGAATGTAATATACATATCATCCTTGTAGCTGATTACGCCGGCTTTTATTTTGTTGCCGATGCTTGGCGGGGGGTAGAAATCAAACCGCTGCACATATTCTTCCAATTCTTTTTCAAGGGATATCACCCCGAGATTGGAAATGGAACTTGTATACAGGTTTTCGCCAAACCTGGCGTGGACCAGCGGGGAAATCCAGTCCTTTACAAACAAAGGGAGCGTCCGAAGCAGGAAATGCCGTTCTCCCCTGACACTTCGGGCAATCAGCGTCTTTAATTGTTTACCATTTAAATATCGTTTCAGCTCGATACTGATCGCTTCCACAATATCCTCGAAGCTATAGGTACCGAGACGGGGATCGATTGTGATCGGAACACTTACAAAGAAATTTTTCAGTGTGCTGCTTTCAAAGAAGTTACGCAGATTGACAGGGACGTTCATTGTGATGGGCTGTTTCCTCTTTTTTGAATTTTGTTCTTGAATGCCGATCAAAATCTCAGTATATAATGCCAGCAAATAGGTTGTGACGCTGGTTTGATGTTTTCTGGATACCTCTTTCAAGACCTCTACTTTCAGCTTACCGGTTGTAACATGATACACTCCCCTCTTGTCCAATCTGATAGGAATCTTATAGGCTTTATCCAGCGCCTCCTGCCAGTTTGGAACCGATTTTTCATAATGCTGGATGAATGCATTATCAAAATTAAAGTCCCCTAGCTTTTTTCCCGGGGACGGGACACTGATTCCTTCCCTTTTCAGATAGTTCCTCACGAGAAGCTTTAAGAACTCCTTTCCGCCGGTTCCGTCAGTCAGCATATGGGAAAGCTCTAAGGAGATTTTCTTATTATAGTAAAGAACCCTGTAGGGAAATGTGTTGCGTCCTCTGAAAAATAGATTGGAACAAGGGTAATAGTGCTCTTCGGAAACAACGGGAATAGCCGTTGTTTTTTCGAAATAATACCAAAAGACGCCTCTTTTCACGACCACTTTAAAAGAAGGAATCTCTTCCAGTGTTTCCTCCAGAGCTTCTTGAAGGTATGCAGCGTTTATCGACTTATACATACTTGCCGAAAGACGAAAGACGGTGGAAACCCTGGATGTAACAGTGGAAGCATATAGCTTGCCGGCGCTATCCAGTTTATACCAATCTGTTTCCATGCGGAAATCCCCTTCCTTCTCTCATGCTAGTTTTCTGGTATAGGCAGTATACTCTCATGGATACTGCATTCCCCCTATATCTCTCCTTATGAATGCATCATTGCCGATGCTTGGAAGCTACAACTTGAAGATTCTTTCCCCGGCGGCGAAAAGTAAAAAGATCAGGCATGAAACACAGCAAAATGGAAGACCTTAGGCTCCACAGTGCGTCGACATCTGCTTGTCTCGGACCACTCAGGCAAGAAAAAAGCTTCCTCTATATTATGTACGGTGAATGCGATAAGGAAAAGCAGGATTTCCATACATATCCCCTCCTCTTCATTATCGCATAATATGCATGGATCAGCTGCTGACTTTCCGAATATCTGTCAGTATCATCTGACTCTTCGGCATGCTCGGCATGGACGAATGGCTATAGCTCAAATCCTGTTCCGGCACCGTATACCTCAGCTTATTCACAAGAAAATCCACACTCACTTCCATTACCTGGATCGTCACCCACTCCCCGGCACAGCGGTGTCCCATGCCGAAATCCCCGCCTCCTTGCGGGATGAAGTCAAATGGGCTCTTATCCCAATCGAGAAATCGCTCCGGCCGGAATAAATCAGGCTGTTCCCATAGATGCGGATCGTGATTGTTGCCGTATAAATCCAGTAATGTCATCGTGCCTTCTTTGAACTGATAGCCATTCCATTCAAAATCCTTTTTCACCTTGGCCAGCGTCGCTGGGAAGAAGGGATAAAAACGGCGGACTTCTTGTACGAAACGATGGATACTGCCATCCCCTCGTTCCAGGCGTTTCTTTTCCTCCGGAAATTGATGCAGGGCAAGGGCGGCAAATACAATGTAAATACTGATGGCGACAATCGGCCGGAGTATATTCAGCACTTCAACAGCCGCAACCTCCGCAGGCAAAAGCTCGCCATCTGCATCCCGATGCCATGAAAAGACATAGAGCGCGCCTTCCCGGATCGGGTGCAAGTCACCGCTGCGTACTTGCTGCACCAACTCCGAGATCCACTTTTCCGCACCGGAACGCGAGACTCGCCCTTGCCAATGGGAAGCTCCAAGGGCAGCCGGCGCTTCGAATAAATGGCGCATTTGTTCTGTCCTTTTCTTTTCGTCATCCAGCGGTACACCTGCCCATCCACACGCTGCCTTCATCAGTATATGGTGTGATGCTTCGTATAATTTGATTTGGTCTGCTTCATCCCATTTTTCACTCGCCCGGTCCCATTCCCTCTCGATAAGCTGATCCAATTTCTGAAGCTGGTTTCTTGTCATGATGGACATGAACATCTCTTTTCGATTTCTATGCTGCTCTCCATCCAGTGTCTGAACGCCGCCTTCCCCGAACAGTGTTTTGACGAGGCGATTCGGAGCAGCACCAGCTCGGATGAATTTATCTGTATCATAGAAAAGCTCCGCTCCTTCTTTTCCGCCGAGACAAATCGCCTTTTTTCCAAGCAAAGTAGTCTCGAATACATCGGACTGAAAGCTCTTCCTCCGATGCAGGATGAATTCATACCCTTCCTTCAAGAAAGCCAGGGTATGGTCCAGACCTTCTTCCTTCGGCATTGCCATATAACGTCACCCTTCCCTGTTTCACTTGGCTTTTCCCTGCAATCTTCGTCTGAAAACGAAACAGCACCTTGCCTATTTTTCCTGAGCAAGGTGCTTCCTATGTATCAGAATGCTACATAAAAGGGATGCTGGGCTTCATCCAGACAGCTCTCGATTCTCTCAGACGGTGTACAAATACCGCCGATCGGCCTGCCAAGGAATAATGTATTGCAGATGCTTTTCCCGGTATTTTGATAAATCCCGCAAAACTTCGTCACTTCGATTTCAATGCCGCTTTCTTCCTTCACTTCGCGGACTGCTGCCTGGGCGAGGGATTCACCCTCCTCCACCTGCCCGCCAGGCATTTCCCAGCCCCTCCTCGGACCTTTGATCAAAAGAATATGTCCTGCTTCATTACGCACAATCGCCGCTGCATAAACGATATGTTTAGGCGGCATATCACTCTCCTCCTTCCTTTATTCCTCCCATAAGAAAATGACCCTTTCCTGCTGTTATAGAGATTTTTTATGTGCATGCCATTCCGCACCCCACAATGTTAGAATCTTTGAAAAGGAGGTTTTCCCTATGCTTGATATCATCCTGCTTGGATTTGCTTTGGCTGCAACGCCAGGACCTGATTTCCTGCTTATGACACGGAACACATTGGCACAAGGCAAAAGATCCGGATTCATCACACTGCTCGGCAACCGCTGCAGTCTGCTTATACATATCAGTTTTGCCTTGCTTGGTCTATCGATGATCCTGCAGCAATCCATCCTCCTGTTCACCGGCATCCGGCTTCTCGGTGCCTGTTACCTGATTTATCTCGGAATCAAGAGGATTATCCATCTCGTTCGCAGACAGAAACGACAGCAGGAAAACACGACATTTACAATCACGAAAACACATGCTTTTCGCATGGGATTTTTAAGCAATTTCCTGAATCCGAAGGTCAGCCTGTTCTTCCTCAGTATTTTTCCGCAATTCGCCAGTACCGATCAGCTGCACAATCCATTATTGCTGATCATTTGTTTCTTGCTCGGCAACAGCACTTGGTACGTCGGGGCACTGCTCCTTATCGGCATGAAACGTATCCGTAAGATCGTCCTCGGATTCCAAGCATATTTGGATGCAGTATTCGGTTTTGTCTTCCTCCTATATGGGGGGAAAATTGTGTGGGATGAGGTCGTTCGCAAACTCGCCTTCCAAGAAGGGACTCCAGTCCGCATGCATTGAAAAAGACCTGCCGATATCCAATCGGCAGGTCTTTACTTTCGTTTATTGTTTCTTGAATTTTGCCAATGCATCAGCCAAGGCAGTATTGGTGAAGCCATCATCCTGCTGGTTCTTCTTCAGATACTTCTGTACATCTCGTTTGCTCGCTTTATTGGATTTTTCCTTTTTCCGGCGCTCGTTGAATGTACTTAGCTTTTCACGATGGCCGCACTTACAGAAGAACATCTGTCCTTCCCCTTCACCGCGGAGCTCCAAACGTTTATGGCAGTTAGGGCAGCGGGCATTCGTCGTTTTGGCGATATTCTTCTTATGTCCGCATTCCCGATCCTGACAGACGAGCATACGACCGCGTTTACCATTGACCTCCAGCATCAGCTTGCCGCAATCCGGGCATTGCGTGCCAGTTATATTATCGTGTTTGTACTTATGCTCACTGTTTTTGATTTGCGTGACGACTTCTTTGGCATACTGCTTCATTTCCGAGATATATTGCTTCTGGTTCAGCTTCCCTTCGGCAATGGCACCCAGCTTCATTTCCCATTCCGCTGTCAGCGCAGGGGATTTCAGCTCTTCCGGTACGAGCTCCAGCAGCTGCCGCCCTTTGGATGTGATCTTCAAGTATTTGCCCTGCTTCTCGATATAGAACGTATTGAATAGCTTATCGATGATATCGGCGCGTGTCGCTACTGTGCCCAGTCCGCCAGTTCGGCCGATCGTTTTGATAAGATCCTTGTTCTCTCCGGCCATGAATCGGACCGGATTTTCCATCGCATGCAGCAAGGTACCTTCCGTGAATCTTTCCGGAGGTTTTGTTTCCCCCGTTGTCATCCGATATGCGAGCGTCCACTGCTCCCCTTTTTCGACATTCGGCAGCGTCTGGTCATCATCAGCTTCCTCGTCATCGAAACGATTCGCATAGACTTCCTTCCAGCCTTGTTTCTTCACGATTTTCCCTTTGGCGGTAAACACTTCCCCCGCAGCTTCGACAGTCAACGTCGTCTGTTCATATTCAAATGGCGGGAACAGCACCGCAAAGAAACGCTTGATGACCAAGTCATAGATCTTCCGTTCCTTATCCGAAAGATCGGCACCATATGCATTCTGATCCGTCGGAATGATTGCATGGTGATCGGATACCTTTTTATCATCTACAAATGCTTTCGTCGCCTTGATCGGTGCATTGGCGATTTTTGTAGCCAAACGGCCATAGCTTCCCACGCCAGCGGCTTTTACACGATCTTTCAGTGTCGGGACGATATCCGAGGACAGATAACGGGAATCAGTCCGCGGATATGTCAAAAGTTTATGACGCTCATACAGCTGCTGCATGATATTGAGCGTTTCCTTACCGCCAAAACCGAACAGCCGGTTGGCATCACGCTGAAGTTCCGTTAAATCATACAATTGCGGAGCATAGCTTTTCTTCAGCTTCTTCTCCACTTCCTGCACGGTGCCCTTCACCTGATCCAGCTTCCGCAGCACCTGTTCTGCCTTGTCTTTGGAAAACGTGCGTGTACTGTTATGCTTCTGATCCTTCCAGATGAGGCGCAACCCTTTTTGAGTCTTGGCTTCGATACCGTAAAATGTCTCCGGCTTGAAGTTCTTGATCTCTTCTTCCCGCTGATGGATCATTGCCAGCGTCGGCGTCTGCACGCGCCCGCTGGATAACTGCGCATTGAACTTCGTTGTCAGAGCCCGTGTCGCATTAAGTCCGACATACCAGTCTGCTTCTGCACGTGCTACCGCCGATTTATAAAGATTCTCGAATTGCTTGCCGCTTTTCAGGTTTTTGAATCCATCCTTGATCGCTTTATCCGTCACCGAGGAGATCCATAACCGCTTCACCGGCTTGTTGACACGTGCTTTTTCCAGGATCCAGCGTGCCACAAGCTCCCCCTCGCGTCCGGCATCCGTCGCAATGACAATCTCGCTGACATCGCTTCTGTTCAGCTGTGTTTTGACCGTGCTGAACTGTCTGCCAGTCTGCTTGATCACGACAAGCTTCAGCTTGTCCGGCAGCATCGGCAGATCCTCTATCTTCCATGTTTTATATTTATCGTCATATGTCTCCGGGTCAGCCAGCGTCACCAAGTGACCAAGCGCCCACGTTACAATATAGTCTTTTCCTTCCATATAGCTATTCGTTTTCTTCGTACATCCAAGAACACGAGCTATATCGCGGCCGACAGATGGCTTCTCTGCCAGTACAACCGTTTTACCCATGAAAACATCCTTTCTCGAATCACTTCCTATAGTGTAGCACATGGCAGCTTTTTTCGGGAGCGCCGGGCATGGGACAGTACCCTGACAGGATTCATTTTGATAAGCCGGCTCTTGCCTCCTGCCTGCGTCATACAAAATTCAGAACATTGACTTACACCTATAAATCCCGTAAGCTTAAGGCATGCGTGACATTTTTGATCATGGAGGAAAAAGAATACATGATAACGGTAAATAATGTAGGATTGCAATATGGCGATAAGAAGCTATTTGAAGAAGTTAATATAAAATTCACCCCAGGGAACTGCTATGGGGTCATTGGTGCGAATGGTGCCGGAAAATCCACTTTCTTGAAGGTACTTTCCGGTGAAGTCGAGCCGCAAACAGGCAATGTGGCAATCGGCGACGGAGAGCGTCTTGCCTTCCTGAAACAGAACCACTTTGGTTATGAAGAGCATGAAGTCCTGCAGACCGTCATGATGGGGCATGAGCGCCTGTTCAAGATCATCGAGGAAAAAGATGCCCTTTATGCAAAGGCTGACTTCTCCGAGGAAGATGGCATGCGTGCTGCCGAGCTTGAAGGTGAATTCGCAGAGCTGAACGGCTGGGAAGCAGAATCCGATGCGGCTGTCCTTTTGAAAGGACTGGGTATCCCGGAAAGCTTGCATGACAAAAAGATGGCGGAACTGACTGGTGCGGAGAAAGTGAAAGTGCTCTTGGCACAAGCTTTGTTCGGCAACCCGGATGTCCTTCTGCTGGATGAGCCGACGAACGGACTTGATTTGCAGGCCATCCAATGGCTGGAGGAATTCTTGATCAATTTCGAGAATACAGTCATCGTCGTATCCCACGACCGTCACTTCCTAAATAAGATTTGCACCCATATTGCGGATGTCGACTTCGGCAAGATCCAGCTTTATGTCGGAAACTATGATTTCTGGTACGAATCCAGCAAGCTGGCAACGCAAATGGCGCAGGATGAAAACAAGAAAAAAGAAGAGAAAATCAAAGAACTGCAATCCTTCATCGCGCGTTTCAGTGCCAATGCTTCCAAATCGAAGCAAGCGACATCACGTAAGAAGATGCTTGAAAACATCACATTGGAAGATATCAAACCCTCTTCCCGCCGCTATCCGTATGTAGGATTCCAGCAAGAGCGCGAAATCGGCAATGATGTACTGACGGTAAAAGGCATCACGAAAACGATCGACGGTGTCAAAGTACTGGATAATGTCAGCTTTACAATCGGCCGCGAAGACAAGGTGGCCCTGGTCGGACGTGATGAAATCGCAAAAACGACACTGCTGAAAATCATCATGGGTGAAATGGAAGCTGATGCTGGCGAGTATAAATGGGGCATCACGACTTCCCAATCGTACTTCCCGAAAGATAACTCCGAGTATTTTGATGGTGTGAACCTCACTTTGGTTGACTGGCTTCGCCAATATTCCCCTGAGGATCAGACAGAAACATTCTTGCGCGGTTTCCTTGGCCGCATGCTGTTCAGCGGAGAAGATGCGCTGAAAGAGGCAAGTGTGCTTTCCGGAGGAGAAAAAGTACGCTGCATGCTTTCCAAGATGATGCTGAGCAAAGCCAATGTCTTGGTGCTGGATGAACCGACGAACCACTTGGATCTTGAATCCATCCAATCGCTGAATGAAGGGTTGATCAAGTTCAAAGGTGTCATCCTATTCACTTCCCATGACCAACAGTTTGTGAACAGTATCGCGAATCGTCTGATCGAGATCACTCCGAACGGTATTGTGGATAAAGAAATGACGTATGATGAATATGTTTCCGATACGAAGCTGCAAAAAGAAATCGTAGCAATGTACAATTAAACCAACAAGCTCCAAGGCCCCTGCTTTGGAGCTTGTTCTTTAGGAGGCCGCCATGTCTTATATAAGTAATGTCGAGACGCCTTTAGGTAATGTACAGATCACTGCAACGGAGCAGTTCATTACCAGTATCCTCTTTGCCGAGGAACTTCCGGCTAACGAAAACTCCCTGACGCAGCTGGCCAAGTCCCAGCTGCAAGCCTATTTTTCCGGGGAGCTCACACAGTTCCAGCTGCCGCTTGCCATGAACGGAAGCCTTTTCCAGAAACGAGTGTGGGAGCAAATCAACCGGATTCCGTATGGGGAATCAAGCTATTACAGTGCAATCGCAGAACAAGCTGGAAATGGACGGGCAGTGCGGGCAGCTGCCAGTGCTGTCGGACGCAATACGTATGCCATCGTCGTGCCTTGTCACCGAGTCATCGGTAAGAACGGTATTGTCTCAGGATATCGCTGGGAACCTTGGCGAAAAGAATGGCTGTTGGAATTTGAACAGCGAAGGAGCGGATGAGAAATGAAAGTACTTGTAACGGGAGCTGCCGGCCATATCGGGAAGAATCTGGTGAAAGCTATCCATCAGGATTATGAATTGGTTTTGACGGATATCAAGCAGGACGAAGAACTGAAGGAATTCGGGGACTTCCGGCAGGCGGATCTAGCGGTATTGGAAGAAGTGGAGAAACTTGCTGAAGGCGCGGATGCAATCGTCCACCTCGGCGGTATTGCAACCGAAAGCACATATGAGCAAATCAACCGAAATAATTTCAATGGGACCTACCATATATATGAAGCAGCCAAAAAGCATGGAGTGAAAAGGATCGTTTTCGCCAGCAGCAATCATGCAGTCGGCTTCCATCCTATCAATCAATCCATCGGTCCGGATGCCCCTCATTTGCCTGATACATACTATGGCGCAAGCAAAGCCTTCGGTGAGAACCTGGCCAATATGTATCACCAAAAACATGGCATCGAGACTGCCAGCCTGCGTATCGGCAGCTATTTGGAAAAGCCTGCTGAACATCGCAACCTGAACACATGGATAAGCGTCAGGGATATGAATCAGCTGATCGTCCGATGCCTGGAGGCAGATCGGATTGGTACAGCTGTCCATTATGGTGTCTCTTCCCTGCATAATGATTATTTTGACAATCGCGATGCAGCCAAAATCGGTTATCAACCCGAAGATGATCCAGACGATTACCGGGACGAAATAGAAAACGTCAAACCGGAAAATGTGACCGATTACGTCGGCGGTGTGTTTACGAACTTCGGAAGATAATTCGAAACCATCCATCAATTTCAACGACTTGATGGATGGTTTTTTGCTGCTTGCGGACAGGAATCCCGCCATTGACAGCGAATATCTTACAGGATTGAAATAACTACAGATAGGATGTTGAAAATGGTACAGGGCATCAATTCTTATATCGTCACAAATGGCAATGGACAAGAAGCAGTCGAATTATATGAGGATGCATTGGATGCGCAAGTATTGAGCATCCAAACCTTCGGTGATATGCCGGAAGACCCGAATCATCCCATACCTGCCGAAGCCAAGGACCGTGTTTTGCATGCGCATTTAAAAATAGGAAGCAATGACCTGATGCTTTCCGATACATTTCCAGGACAGCCGTTTGAGCTGGGTGATCAAGTGGGGATCGCCGTTTCCATCAGCACACCGGAAAAAGCAAGGGATGTGTTTGATAAGCTTTCCGTCGGCGGCCAGGTAATCATGGAACTGCAGCAAACATTTTGGAGCCCATTATACGGCCAGGTAAAAGATAAATTCGGCGTTACATGGCAAGTATCCACTGTCGCTGAAAATCATTGATAATGAGTCGAAAGGCTGCCAAGAAAGTCTCGGCAGCCTTTTGTTATCTTGATCAATTTTTATTTTTTTATATTACCCGATAACTTCAACGCTTCCTTCAGCTGATTGAACGAACCGCCTTTTCCGTACATCAGGACCCCGCCGCGATAAACTTTGGCGGATAACCAGGCAATGAGCAGGATTGCTGCTACAAGAATGGCGATGGATAGAGCTATTTCCCAAGCGGGTACTCCCAGCATTCCGATGCGAAGGAACATGATCATCGGTGTAAAGAATGGAATGTAAGATGCAGCGACAATGATCGGCGAATCAGGTGAGCCAAGTCCGTATATGGAAAGGAAGAAAGCACCCATCACCAAAAAGATGACCGGACTGACAAGCTGCTGGACATCCTCCATCCTGCTTACCACCGAGCCAAGTCCGGCACATATGGTGGCATATAGGAAATAGCCTAAAATAAAGAAGATCAGCGCAAAGGTCAATGTGACCGGTGAAGCATTGGCTATCCCGATAAAATCGAAGAAGCCTCCGCCCAGTTCCTGGCCTCGGATTTGGATCATGGCATACACAGCAGCTGTGATCAATGCGACTTGTGTAAGCCCCATCATTCCAATCGCAAGAATCTTTGCGAACATTTGACCGACCGGAGAGGAACTGGATATCAATATCTCCATTACTCTGGAGGATTTTTCATTGGTAATATCCGTTGCGATCATCATGCCGTAAATAATGACACTCATATAAAGCGCAAAGACTAAAATATAGACAAGTCCATATGATCCTGCCAGTTCTTCTTCCGTTTTTGCTTCCTCATCAAGTGCTTCCCGCTGGAAAGAAACAGGCGTATAAATATCCTGGATGGTTGCTTCATCCACCCCAGCCTGCGAAGCAGCTTGCGCTACTTTGATTTGCTGCAGCTGTGCCTCGATATCATCGCTGGTGCCATTCGTCAGCTGCATCCCATAAAAAACAGCCTGCGGCAGGTTTTGCTCCGACTGACTCAAGACGAGCAGACCCTCATATTCTTCATTTTCTACCGCCTGCTTTGCTTCTTCTTCATTGCCGTCAAACAGCATAGGCTGATATCCATCGGCACTGGTACTCAATGCTTTGTAGAGCTGCTGATTTTCAGTCTCATCAATCACCGCCACCACCGGATCTTCGCTGTCCCCAGAAAAACGATCGATGATATCCGGCACATAAAAAATTCCGCAAATGGCAAGTAAGAAGATTGCGCTTGAAATGATATAGCCTTTTGTTTTCACCCGGGATAGATAGGTATGCGAAAATACAATCCAAAACTTACGCATAGGACTCACCTGCCTTTTCGATGAAGATATCGTTCAGAGTAGGTTCCCCCACTTCGAATTTAGTGACGAAGCCTTTCTCGGTCAGCAGCTTCCAAACGGTTTTGGCATCTTCCGACGATGCAATCTGCAGTTTGCATCCCTGCTGTGTCTCCTGATATTTCACCACACCAGCTGTGTCTTTCAAGAAAGTTACATCATAGTCTGCTGCAATGGTGATGTTCTTTTTACGGAAAGAACGTTTTATTTCCACCAAATCACCTTCCACGACCGGCCTTCCCCGCTTCATGATGCACAGGTAACGGCATAGCTCTTCTACATGCTCCATACGGTGAGAGGAAAATATGATCGAGGTCCCGGCCTGTTTCAACTCGATGACTGCTTGTTTCAGCATTTCCACATTGACAGGATCCAAGCCTGAGAATGGTTCATCCAATATCAGCAGCCGAGGATTGTGTAATACAGCGGATATGAATTGTATTTTCTGCTGATTCCCTTTGGAGAGCTCTTCCACTTTTTTGTTTTCATATTCTGTTATATTGAACCGCTCGAGCCAGCTCTTCAAGGCCTTGACACTGTCTGCCTTTGCCATTCCCCTAAGCTTGGCAAGGTATACGAGCTGATCCTTCACGGTAAGCTTGGGATAAAGCCCGCGTTCCTCCGGGAGATAGCCTATTTCATTGCTCTGGTCGTATGTAATCTTGCTGCCTCGCCAGAATATTTCTCCTTCTGTATTCTCCAATAGATTGAGAATCATACGGAATGTAGTCGTTTTCCCGGCACCGTTAGCTCCCAGGAATCCAAAAATCTCTCCTTCCGGTATTGATAATGTCAGCTGATCTACAGCAGTATGCTTGCCGAACCTTTTGGTCACATCTTTCAATTCAAGCACCAGCACCATCCTTTCTTCCCTGTTTTCCTATATATACGGATGAATGCTGGCAATGTTTCACTGGATAACGAGATTAACCCAATTTGATGACATGGAAAAAGAGTCCAGGGAAATAATTGTTTTCCCTGGACTCTGCCCGGAGGAAGCAATGCTCAGGCCTGCTTCCTGGATGCAATCAAATCTCTCACTTGCTGCCTTTCCCCTCGATGCAAGGCATCGACGATCTTGCTTCCTACTACCACACCGTCGCAGTACTGGCTCAGTTCCTTGACATGATCCGGCGTGGAGACACCGAAGCCTGCCAGCACGGGCGCCTTGCTGACCTCTTTCAATGCCATCAGATGCGTACCGAGTTTATCGACGAAGCTCGCTCTCTCTCCTGTCGTTCCTGCCACCGTCACTGCATAAAGGAATCCCTCCGCACGCTCTGCAAGTGCCCGGATCCTTTCCGGAGTGCTTGTCAATGCGACCAGACGGATCAATGCAATGTCATGCTTCTTCAGTGCTTCGGTTACCAGCCCTTCTTCCTCGAGCGGCAAATCAGGCAGGATGAGACCGGATATCCCTGCTTCCGCACAAGCGGACGCAAAAGCTTCCACTCCATAAGCAAAGACTGGGTTCAAATAAGTCATGATGACAAGAGGCACGATACGGCCCGCTTTCTCCTTTGCCACCTCATTCAAAACCGCTTGAACCGTCGTACCAGCTTCCAATGCACGTATGCCTGCTGCCTGGATCGTCGGGCCGTCAGCAACCGGATCTGAGAACGGCAGTCCCAGCTCGATTGCTGTTGCGCCGCATTCAGCTAGGAAACGAATGCGTTCATTCAGGCTGTCCAAGCCGCCATCACCAGCCATGATATAAGGTACGAATGCTTTTTCCCCAGCATCCGCCGCTGTTTGGAATGCCGTATCCAGCTTTGCTTTACTCATGCCGATCCCCTCCTGTCTCATGTGCTTCCCTGATTGTATTTACATCTTTGTCACCGCGTCCCGACAAGCAGACAACCAGCACATCCTCTTTCTTCATCGCCGGTGCGAGCTTTTTGCAATATGCCACTGCATGAGCGCTTTCCAATGCCGGTATGATTCCTTCTGTCCTGGACAGAAGCCGTACTGCCCCCAGCGCTTCCTCGTCGGTGACTGCATCATACGTCACGCGCCCTGTATCCTTCAGATAACTGTGCTCTGGTCCGACACCCGGGTAATCCAATCCGGCAGAAATGGAATGAGCCTCTTGCACTTGACCGTCCTCATTTTGCAGAAGATAGGATAATGATCCATGCAGGATGCCAGCTTTCCCTTCGGTAAGGGAAGCTGCATGCTGTCCTGTCGGCAGCCCTTTACCGCCAGCTTCCACACCAAACATTTTCACTTCATTATCCTCCACGAATGGATAGAACATGCCGATTGCATTACTTCCGCCGCCGACACAGGCAACAATCGCTTCCGGAAGCTTTCCTTCCGCTTCCAGGATCTGCTTGCGCGTTTCATCACCGATCACACGCTGAAAGTCCCGGACGATTTGCGGGAACGGGTGCGGACCAGCAGCCGTGCCGAAGATATAATGCGTATCTTCGACATTTGCCGTCCAGTAACGCATCGCTTCATTTACAGCATCCTTCAGTGTACCGTTCCCTTGATCGACGGATACGACCTGCGCACCAAGCAGCTCCATACGATAAACGTTCAAAGCCTGCCTTCTGACGTCTTCCTTTCCCATGAAGATGATGCATTCCAATCCAAGCAGGGCACTGACTGTCGCAGTGGCCACACCATGCTGGCCGGCCCCTGTTTCCGCGACGACCTTTTTCTTGCCCATCCGCTGTGTCAGCAGCGCCTGGCCGATTGTATTATTGATTTTATGGGCACCTGTATGATTGAGGTCTTCCCGTTTCAAATAGATTTTCGGACCGCCCAGGGACGCCGAAAGACGCTCTGCATAATAAAGCGGTGTCTCCCGGCCGATGTATTGCTTTAGATAATAACGCATCTCTTCCTGGAAGGCTGGGTCCGTCTTTGCTTTTTGGAATGCCTGCTCGAGCTCCAAGATGGCCGGCATCAATGTTTCCGGTACAAATCGGCCGCCAAAACTGCCGTAAAGTCCTGTTTCTGTCGGATAAATAGCCATTTTTTCACTTCCCTCTCTTTGCCGCTGTAATAAATTGCTGTATTTTAACTGGATCCTTTTGTCTTTCCGTCTCCACGCCGCTGCTGACATCGACTCCTGCAGGATGCACTTCCCGGATGGCCTGCTGTACATTCCCGGCATGCAATCCTCCTGCCAGGAAAAGCTTTTCCCTCGGAATTGCGTCGGAGCTTGCCAGCGACCAATCGAACGTGGTACCATTACCTCCGCGGTATGCTTCCGCCGGACTGTCCAGCAGATAATAATCACATGGATATGCCGCCAGCAGCTGCAAGTCATCCTCCGATGCTACTGAAAAAGCCTTTATGACGGGCTTATTGATGGATCTGACGTAGGATGGCGTTTCATCCCCATGCAGCTGAATATAGTCCAGTTCCGCAGTCTCGGCAATATCCTGCAAACTTTCGATCGGTTCGTTGACGAACACACCTACTGTTTTTACTTTTGGCGGCAGCTGTCGGGTGATGCTGGCTGCCTGCTCAGGCGACACTCTCCTTCTGCTGTCGGCAAAGACGAAGCCAATCATGTCAGCCCCAGCTTCCACTGCAGCCTTCCCAGCTTCGACTGATTGGATTCCGCATATTTTCACGATCATGATGATGCAGCTCCCACAGGAACTTGAAGTGACTTCAAGACGGAGGATACATCAGATGCACGCATGAGTGTTTCCCCGACAAGGATACCCCTTGCACCTGCCTTTGCTGCGCGAGCTGCATCTTCCGGCACCGCCATGCCGCTCTCACTGATGACAAGTGTAGCCGAGGTATCGATTTTTTTGAGCAGTCGCTCTGTCACGCCTAAGTCAACTTCGAAGGTTTTCAAGTTCCGGTTATTGATACCGATAATCCTTGCCCCGAGTTCCTGCGCTTGTGCCAATTCCCCTTCATTGTGCACCTCTATCAGCACATCCAGCCCTTTCGATGCCGCATACCGATAAAGAGCATGCAGCCGCTCCTGTTCCAAAGCTGCAACGATGAGCAGTATCACATCGGCACCATAATCCGCAGCCCTGTCTATCTGGATTTCATCAAGGATGAAATCTTTATTCAATATCGGGATTTCGACCGCTTCCCGGACAGCTGCCAAATCGTCCATCGTACCTTTGAAGAACGGTGTATCAGTCAAGACGGAAATGGCTCCCGCTCCTGCCGCTTCGTACATTGCAGCCTGATCCGCCGGCACCACATCGGGATTGATCATACCCTTGGAAGGCGAAGCACGCTTGATTTCGGCAATGATTTGAAGCTGTTCCTGCTCCTGGAATCGTTCATATAGGGAAATCGGCTGACGCTGCGCTGCCGTCGGACGATAGGTTTGCTTCAGGAAGCTGATTTCTGTTCGTTTTTCTTCTAGTATTTTTGCCAAAAATGTCATGGTGTCACTTCCTTTTTATAATCGATCAAATACTGCAGCTTCTGTCTTGCCGCCCCGCTATCAATGCTTTCCTTGGCAAGCTGGATCCCTTCCTGGATGGAGGCTGCCTTGCCATTGGCAAAGATGCCCAGACCTGCATTCAATAGGACCGTATCCCTGTGGACGCCAGCTTCTCCGTTCAATACACGCAGCAGGATATCTGCATTCTCAGCTGCATCGCCGCCCTTGATCGCTTCAAGCGGATATACCGGCAGGCCGACTTCTTCCGGATGGAGAGTGAAGGCTGCCTGCTTGCCATCCTCAAGCAAAACAAGATGATTCTCTCCTGCCAATGATGCTTCATCCATGTACCCCGCACCATTGATGACGATTGCCCGCTTGCGCCCCAGCTTATCAAGAGCTTCTGCCATCATCCCCAGCATGTCGCGACGATAAATGCCGAGCAGCTGTGAATCAAGCCGAACCGGATTCGTCAATGGCCCGATCAAATTGAAAATCGTCGGAATACGCAGCACTTTGCGAAGCTGCATCACCTGCTTCAAACCTGGATGTACATGCGGCGCGAACAGAAAAGCGATGCCATTCTCTTCAAGCAGATGCGTCATCTCCTCAGCAGGCAAATACAATGGGATACCCAGCTTCTCCAGTACATCCGCACTGCCGGTTCTGCTGGATACACTGCGGTTGCCATGCTTGGCTATCGTGATGCCGGCACCTGCAATGACAAAGGCTGCTGTCGTACTGATATTGAAGCTCTGCGACCCATCGCCTCCTGTACCGCAATTATCCATCACATCGGCTGCTTGAAGCGGGATGATCTGCGCTTTCTCCCGGATCGCCGCCACCATGCCTGCCACTTCATCGGCTGTTTCCCCGCGGGTTTGCAGCATGGAAAGGAAGGCTCCTGCTACAGCATCCGGCATGCTGCCATCCAGCAATTCACGTGATGCCTGCAATGCTTCTGCATACGTCAAAGCCTTTGTATTTGCAAGCTTAGCCAATAATGGTTCCATTACTTTCCCCTTCTTTCATGAGTTGAATATAATACTTCACGATCTCCTTGCCCGCTTCGGTCCCGATGGACTCTGGATGGAACTGCAATCCATGAACAGGATAACGGCTATGCTGGACAGCCATGATTTCCTCGTCATCTTCTGCATAAGCAATGACTGCCAATTCATTCGGAACAGTGCGTCTATCAATGACGAGGGAATGATAGCGCATGATGGGCAGATCTTTGATGATGTGCTCGATGGCTGGTTCCCCTACATAACGAAGTGTCGATGTCTTGCCATGCTTGATTTGGCCAGCCCGGACGATATCTGCCCCGAAGGCTGCGCCTATCGCCTGGTGCCCGAGACAGATGCCAAGGATTGGAATCCTGCCGGCAAAGTACCGGATGGCTTCGATACAAATACCGGCATCCTCCGGTCTGCCTGGTCCAGGTGAAATGATGATTGCCTCTGGATCCAGCACTTCGATTTCCCGGATCGTGGCCGCATCATTCCGGACAACTTTGACCTCTTCGCCAAGTTCCGCCATGTATTGGAAAAGGTTATACGTAAAAGAATCATAATTATCGATCAGCAGGATCATGTGAACCAACCTCCGTTAAAGATTTCGCTTTATGCAGCGTTTCGTGATACTCCGTCTCCGGATCGGAGTCATATACAAGACCGGCTCCCGCCTGTACATATGCTTTATCATCCTTTACGATCATCGTCCGGATTGCCAGCGCCAGATCAAGATCGCCATTCATATTGATATAACCGACTGCCCCAGCGTAAAGGCCCCGTTTTTTCCTTTCGAATTGATTGATCAGTTCCATTGCCCGTATTTTCGGGGCACCGGATACCGTCCCGGCTGGAAGGGCAGCTATCAGTGCATCCAATCCAGACATGCCATCAGCCAGCTCTCCCCGTACCTCGGAAACGATATGCATGATGTGCTGATACTTTTCCACTGCCATATATTTGGTCAGCTCTACGGTTCCCACCTTACACACACGCCCCAGGTCATTGCGGCTTAAGTCGACAAGCATCCGATGCTCTGCCAGCTCCTTTTCATCCGCCAAAAGCTCATCCGTCAGCTGCTCATCCTGCACCAGCGTCTTTCCGCGCGGCCTCGATCCCGCAATCGGGTTAGCCGTCACTTCATTGCCGCTTGCCTTGATCAAGCTTTCAGGCGAAGCACCCAATACGATATAGTCTTCAAAATCAAGGAAAAACATATATGGTGAAGGGTTGCTGGCTCGCAGCTTCCGGTAGAAGCTGAAAGCATCTCCATCAAATTCCGCTGTCAGCCGCTGGGAAAGCACTATTTGGAATACATCGCCAGCTTTGATATATGCCTTGGCATCTTCCACCATCTTCATGAATGTCGCTTGATCCGTTTCCGGCCGGAATCGGACTGGGGGCAGTACTGCATCAGGTATGTCTTTGTAGGCTGTTATTTCCTCCTCCATTTCCTCCAGCCTTGCCCGGAGCAAATCCTTGGACCGGCTGCCTGTGCCATCAATCGCCAGCAAAGTGATTTGCTGGTGCTTATGGTCATACACGATGATGTCCTCATAAAACATGAAATGTATTTCCGGCATACCGATTGGATCCTCCGGAACATCACCTATTGCTTCATACTGCCGGATAGAATCATATGCCATATAACCGACCGCCCCGCCATAAAAAGGAAAATCAAGCGGCAGCTCCATCCTGCCTATCTGACTTTTCAAAATCTCCAACGGCTTCCCCGATACCCTCTCCTCCTGACCGGATACCTTGAGCAGCGTTTCCCGTCCTCTGCCGATCAATTCTTTGTATGGATTGGCACCGATGATGGAATAACGTCCCTTTCCTGCGTGATGAACCGAACTTTCCAGCAAAAATTTCTTCTCGCCTGCCAGCCGTTTATAAATCGCGACAGGTGTCAATGTATCTCCGTTCAATTCCTTCTTCTCAAATCGTATGCTTTCTGCAACCTTCATCTTTTTCGCTCCCTCTTTTTTGTAATAAAAAAACCGTCCCCTATGTACATGAATCGATTCATGTACATAGGGGACGGTTCTTCACCGCGGTGCCACCTCTATTGAAAGCTCTTGCTTTCCGCTCATTCGGATACGAAGGCAATGAGCCTTGATATCCTATCCCGGTAACGGGGGAAACCGGATTCCCCTACTAATGTTCAAGGAATCTCTCTGAAGTCCATTCCATGCTGCCGACTTGACCGGAATCCCACCACAACCGGCTCTCTGTGCAAATCCAACAGCATGTACTCCTCTTCATCCACGATTTATGCGTATAAAAAAAGGGCAATCCCTCCTATAAAGGACGAGATTACCCGTGGTACCACCTTTGTTAGCTAGCGAACTAGCTCACTTTGCTCCTCTTATCGGGGGGAGTTGCCGCCACAGCCTACTGTCATTTTCAGCCATGGTGCTCGGAAGTCCATTCACATATGCGCCACACCGGTTCCCACCTAACACCGGCTCTCTGAAGTGACCACATAAGCTACTACTCTTCGTCGTCGCTCACGTATCAGTTATGTTGGATTCATTGTAGTACCCTCGTTTTTGTTTGTCAAGGGACAATTATTCTGCATCCAGTAATTCCGGCTTGCCATTTTCCCCGAAAATCAGTTGTTTCCGCGGCAGACGCTGTTTTGTCTCTTTTTCAATTTGTTTGATTTGCTGTCGATCACGCGGTGTAACAAAGGCTACAGTCAGACCTGTACTGCCAGCCCTGCCCGTACGGCCGATCCGGTGGATATAGCTTTCCGTATCTTCCGGCAGATCATAGTTGAAGACATGGGTCACACCTTCCACATCCAATCCCCGAGCCGCCACATCCGTCGCAACAAGGAATTGTGTCTTATACTCCCGGAAATTCTTCATGGCACGTTCCCGTTTTGCCTGCGACAGGTCGCCATGCAGCTCATCGGATTCAAGCCCCAGCCCGCGCAAATAGCCGTGCAGCTCGGAAGCTCGCCTCCTTGTCCTGCAGAAAATAATCGCAGCAAACGGACGATACATCTGCAATAAAACCTTTAATGTATTCCGCTTTTCCCGATCTGGCATCTCCAGGACAATCTGCTTGATTTCCTTCAACGTCACATTGTTTGATTCGATCGTGATTTCCTTTGGCTTCTGCATTTGGGAAGCCGCCAGCTGACGGATTTCCTTCGGCATGGTCGCAGAGAACAACAGAGTCTGTTTAGCTTCGGGAAGCGCAGCTGCAACATCCTTCACATCGTGCCAGAACCCCATATGGAGCATCTGATCAGCCTCGTCCAGGACAAATGTCCGGACATGGGAAAGGTCCACTGTTCCGCGGCGCATATGGTCGAGCAGCCTCCCTGGCGTCGCGACGACGATATCCACCCTGCCTTCCAGTCTCTTGAGCTGTTTGATGATATCTTGACCGCCATAGACAGCCAATGTGCCGATTTCCTCCTCGGGATGAATCAGCTTCGCCAGTTCATCATAAATCTGGATCGCCAGCTCCCTCGTCGGGCTGAGGATGAGTGCCTGAATACCTGCACTGTCAGCCTCGAGCATCTCCAATATCGGAAGCAGGAATGCGAGCGTCTTCCCTGTACCCGTCTGTGCTTTGGCAATCACATCTTTCCCCGCCAGGATCTCGGGAATAGCCTGCTGCTGTACTGGAGTCGGTTCAGTCAAACCCAATTTATGTAATACGTCAAGCCGTTCATGCTTTATATTCAAATCCTCGAAAAGCTTCATATCGTTCCCTCTTTCATACTTTTTCCATGATTATTATGTGAAATTTCCATAGATGTACGCTTAAAAAGTTTGTAAGATACTAGTATACACATAAAAAGGGGGAAATTATATGCAAAAATGGCTGATCGGCATTTTTGTGCTGCTGATCATCAGTTTCAGTCTCATCGGCCTTTTCCGCGGGGAAGGAGAAGTCCACCAAATAAATGAAACAGGTAAATCATCTGCAAATTCAAATGATGAAGCGTTTACCCTGCACACTAACGGGTAAACTGTAATATAAATAAAAACAGGCAGAGCAAACCGCCATTTGCTCCACCTGTTCAAGGTATTCTTATCAGTCTAGCACTTTTACTGTTACAGTTTTACGTCCCCAGTCCAATGCAGTTCCTTGATCTGGTACGTGTACATCGATTTTATTACCTTTGATTGCACCGCCAGTATCGCCGGCGATTGCTTCACCATAGCCTTCCACCCATACTTTAGATCCTAAAGGAATGACGCTAGGGTCTACAGCAATGACTTTTGCATTCGGATTTGCATTCAAATCGATGCCAGTAGCTGTCACACCAGAGCAACCTTCACATTGACCAGTATATGCAGTTGCGGATACTGTGATTTCTTTTGCTGCTTCCTGGCTAGTGCTTGCAGCCGCTTGTTCTTCTTTGGCAGGAGCTGCTTCTTGTTCAGCAGGTTCTGCTTTTTGTTCTGTTTGTGCAGGTGCTTCCTGCTTTTCTTCTTGCTTAGGAGCTTCTTGCTGGGTTGTTTCCTGCTTAGGAGCTTCCTGTTCAGGAGCCTCCTGCTGAGCTGCTTCTTGCTTAGGAGCTTCTTGCTTCACTGGTGCTGTTTCTGCTACCGCGCCACCAGTCACCGCCAGTTGCTGACCTATTACAATCAAATCGGAATTCAGGCTGTTCCAAGCTTTTAGCTCGCCTACCGAAATGTTGAACTTCCCTGCGATCTTAGAAAGAGAATCGCCTTTTTGTACTGTGTATGTGTCTGCTTGATTTGTTTCTTTATCTATAGTCAATTTCTGATTAGGAAAGATTAGGTCAGAATCAAGTTGGTTAAGTTCTTTAAGCTGATTAACACTAACTTCGTATTTATCTGCGATTTTCCAAAGGGAGTCCCCTTTTTGAACATTATATTCAGCAGCTGATGCTGATGTACCGAATGCCCCCGCAATTACTAGTCCTGTAGCTAAAGATACGACTGTTTTTTTCATTCGTCGTTTACCTCCTTAAATTTCTAACAAGACTTATGCTAACACATGGGCGAAGGGGAGTGGGTTACAGGAAGTTTAAGGTTATATTACAAGCTCCGCTTACAGAAACATTATTGTCACACTGTAACACTCCTGTAATAAAACCGAGGATAACCTAGCTTTAGAGGGGTTTTCTGTAATAAAAGACCTTGATTTATTCCATATATTGGAACGATATAAGTTTGAAATTCTTGTTGACTTTGTTTACAATCACGTTTTTCCCTCGAAAAATTGTCGTTTTTTCGCTTTTCTTAGGATAAATGTTACAAAAACAACCCTACAATTCCCTTTTATTTTCCAAATAAAGAAGAAACAGGGTGTTTATGCCCCTGTTCCTTACTTGCTCACACGCCAATTATGATTGCAAGTTGCTTCTATTACTTTGCGCTTGCTGATGTAGTCAGCAATCAGTTCCGTCATGTCTGTGGTAAACTCCCGAACCACTCGCTTCCCTTTGAACATGATATAATCACCTCCACCTGCAGCTCGGTAATTATTCATGACAACATGATACATTTGATCTGCCACGACAGGACTGCCTTCGATGGACAATCCTTGCACCCGGTCTCCCACCTCACGGCTGATATCCAATGTATATTCGATTCCTTCCCACATGTCATAATTGTAATGCTGCGGCTTCGGTTCCAAGAAGGATCGGCTTACCTCCAGCTGTCCCTCCTCATCCAAAGTGAAATAGGTAGCGGATAGTTCCAGCGCCTGCTTCATATCCGCTCCGGAAATTTCGATTACTTTCAAGGTGTTGGGATAGATATAATTAGAGACAATATCCCGCATCGTTATATTTTGCGGGAAACCAGGTGAAGCATTATGGAACAATGCCGTGCTGGATATAGCCACACCGGCTGCATCCATCTGGACTTTATTGATGAACTCGATAAACGGGGTTTCCTTCACCCTCGTCTCAAAGGCGTCGTGGATGATCATATCTCCCTCTATTTTTCCGATCGGCTGGTCCAGCCATTTCTGTGTTTCCTCTTCATAGGAAGAAACTAGGTTTAAAATCGTTTCATCCGGATCTATTTCATTCGTTATGTCATGCAATTTCGACTCTGATACAACACTTTTCCTACTATTATATGAATGTTCGACAGCAATCGATACTTCACCTAAAAATGCACCATTCGATCCTGGCTGCACAACCGTGACATCATTCACCTTTTCGGCAAGGGTTCTATGCTGATGCCCCGTCACTAAAATATCGACCCCTTCTATTGAATGGCAAATTTCATAACCTACATTTTCTCCAGTGAGTGATTCCGTCGGATCCCCGGTTTCCAAATCCCGTTCGAAGCCGCCATGATAAGCAACAATCAGGACATCCGGCCGCTCCTTCTCCCTGACTTCCTTCACCCATTTCCTCGTAGATTCCAATACATGCTCAAAGGCAAGACCCTCGATATGATGAGGGTCCTCCCAGTTCGGTATGAAATGAGTCGTGACACCGATGATGGCCAGTTTGACATCCTCAATCTGCTTTATTAGATATGGTTTACCGAAAACAGGTTCCTTTTTTGCCTCATCCAGGATATTGGCGCAAAGATAAGGAAAATCCGCAAGCTGAATCGCTGATTGCAAGTACGGCCTGCCATAGTTGAACTCATGATTGCCTATCACCGCTGCATCATACCCGAGCTCATTCATGCAGCTGATCATTGGGTTATCTTTATCAGATCTATATTTCGCATGATGATATGTCAAGGGCGTCCCCTGTATCATATCTCCGTTATCAAGGAGCAAGACATGCTCATTTTCTTCTCTGATCCTCTTGATCAAAGCAGCAGTCCGCGCCAGTCCTTGAGGAGCTGGTTCGTGATCCCGGTATGTAGTAGGAAAGATATTTCCATGCACATCACTAGTGACAAGCAGTGTGATATTTGTCGTTTTATCTGGCATTCTATTGATTCCCCCGACCTCATTTTCTGAATTGAAACAGTTTTTGCTATTATCTATCATAACATGACAAAACCATCTTTACATTCTTATTACAGTAAGTTAACATAAACTGGAACAAGTCGTGATATAGTTGTTCATGCAGTGCAAATTAAACAATTTTTGGGGGTATATCATGTTTAAGAAAATTGCAGGTGTCGGCGCGACTCTATTTCTGGCAGCAGGCTTGCTCAGCGCATGCGGATCTGACGATTCAAACGCAGAAGGCGGCAGCGGCGGCAAAGGAGATCTGGAAGAACTTCGTGTGCAGTTCGTTCCTTCCCAGAATGCCGAGACACTTGAAGCAAAAGCAAAACCGCTTGAAGGACTTCTTGAGGAAGAATTGGATATTCCTGTCGAAGTAAGCGTATCCACCAACTACAACACTATCGTCGAGGCGATGGCTTCCGGCCAGGTAGACGTTGGATTCCTGCCGCCTACAGCATATGTTTTGGCACATGAAAAGGGTGCAGCCGATGTTATCCTTCAGTCCCAGCGCTACGGTGTCAATCCAGAAGATGGTTCACCGACGGATGAACTAGTGGACTACTATCTGGCGCAATTCGTCGTAAAAGCTGATTCCGATATCAATTCCCTTGAAGACCTTAAAGGCAAAAGCATCGCCGTGCAGGACGTGACATCTTCTGCAGGTTATGTATGGCCGGCAGGTGCGCTTGACGAAGTCGGTTTGGACATCCAGCAGGATTTGACTCCGACAATCGTCAAAGGTCATGATGCAGGTATCATCAGCGTATTGAACGGCGATACGGATGCCGCTGTTACGTTCCAGGATGCACGTAATACTGTAAAAGGCGACTACCCGACTGTATTTGAAGATACGAAAGTAATCGCAACGACAGAAAAAATCCCGAACGATACAATTGCAATCACTCCTGATATCAATGACGAATGGAAAGAAAAAATCACAGATGCTTTCATCAACATCGGTAAAGATCCAGAAGGTTTGGAGATCATCCGCGACGTTTACACACATGAAGGTTATGTGAAATCCGATGACAGCAACTTCGAGGTCGTACGTGAGTACGCTGATAAATACGGTTTAGAATAATCAAGCTCCTTTTATAATTTCCCTATACATCCAGCCAGCCTGAGATATCCTTGGACTGGCTGGGCTTTTGTCTGTATGTATATCTTTTCAGGATGGTACGTTTCATCTTTACTATTAAATTACATAAAAAGGTTGGTATAGAAAGTGATAGAATTTCGCAATGTTTCGAAAACATATCCCAATGGCGTCAAAGGTTTGAAAAACATCAACTTGACTATCGAAAAAGGCGAGTTCATTGTCATTGTCGGTCTTTCCGGAGCTGGTAAGTCCACATTGCTGCGCTCGATTAATAGATTGCATGAAATCTCTGAAGGGGAAATCCTGATTGATAATCAGTCGATCACTGCTGCAAAAGGAAAGAATTTGCGTATGATCCGCCGTGATATCGGCATGATTTTCCAAAACTTCAATCTTGTCAAACGTTCTTCTGTACTGCGCAATGTCCTTTCCGGTCGTGTTGCTTATCACTCTACGCTGCGGACCATATTCGGGTTATTCCCGAAAGAGGATGTCAACTTGGCTCTTAACGCATTGGATCGGGTGAATATCATAGATAAGGCATACACACGTTCCGATCAGCTTTCCGGCGGTCAGCAGCAGCGTGTCTCGATCGCAAGGGCATTGGCTCAGGAAGCGAAAATCATCCTCGCTGATGAACCGGTTGCTTCCTTGGATCCACTCACAACGAAACAAGTGATGGATGATTTGAAAAACATCAATCAGGAGCTTGGCATTACGACAGTCGTCAACCTTCACTTCATCGATATCGCCCGCCAATATGCCACGCGCATCATTGGTCTGAATGCCGGGGAAGTCGTATTCGATGGTCCAGTGGAAGAAGCGACCGATGAGAAGTTTCAGGAAATCTACGGACAGCAGCTGGAAAAAGAACAGCAGCGGGGGCCGATTGGAGCTGGGGTCGAATGAGTCAGCCGTCAAAAAAGATAGTTCCGAAAGCCCCGTCAAAACTCAAGCATTATCTCACAGGCATCATTGTTCTTGCATTGCTTGTCTGGAGCTACTGGCGTTCTGAAGCCAGCATCGTAGATCTGTTTACCAATCGTGAACAAATGGCATCCATTTTGATTGAAATGTTCCCGCCAGACTGGGGCTATTTCCTTGAAATAATCGATCCCATGCTGGAAACGATCCGTATGGCTGTAATCGGCACGACATTCGGTGCGATCATAGCTGTTCCCATTATCCTGCTATGTGCGAATAATGTTAACCCTATTCCTTGGATCTCTTATCCAGCGCGTTTTGTGCTCAACTTGATCCGTACTGTACCAGAGCTCCTGCTTGCGGCTGTTTTTGTTGCTATTTTCGGACTCGGTATGATTCCTGGTATCTTTGCTTTGACGATTTTTTCTGTCGGAATCATCGCCAAATTGACTTATGAGTCAATCGAAGGCATCGATAAAGGACCAATGGAAGCGATGACTGCAGTTGGTGCGAATAAAGCGCAATGGATCACCTTCTCCATCATTCCGCAGGCTGCTGCATATTTCGTATCTTATGTGCTTTATACATTTGAGGTGAATATCCGTGCCGCGGCTATTCTCGGACTAGTCGGTGCCGGGGGTATCGGTCTATTATTCGACAGCAACCTTGGATTCTTCAACTATCCGAATGTCAATACATTGGTTTTCGCAACTCTGATCGTTGTAGTGATCATCGATTTTATCAGCAATAAACTTCGGGAGAAATTACTATGAGCCAACTATCCACACAAACCGTCGACAAACCAAAAGGCCGCGGTAAAAAGGTATTCAACCGTGTGCTGATTCTGGTCATACTGGCTGCAGTCTATGTTTGGGCATTCTCTGGTGTTGAGGAGTTTCAAATCAAGGATACAGCCGGCCAGATTTCCAAGGCTATCTTTGAAGGGATCATTCATCCGGATTGGGACTTCATTAATGATGAGGAAGGTTTAATTTACGGGTTGATCGACACCTTGGCGATTTCGATCCTCGGTACATTCATTTCAGCGATCCTTACCGTGCCATTTGGCTTTTGGGCTGCAAGGCGCCGGAGTAAAGGAGGATTCTTCGTCACAGGAGTAGGACGATTCATCCTTAGTTATATCCGGGTATTTCCGGAGGTTGTATTGGCCATCATCTTCATCAAGGCAGTTGGTCCAGGTTCCTATGCCGGGGTGCTGGCATTAGGCCTCCACTCCATCGGTATGCTGGGCAAATTATTTGCTGAAGAAATCGATGCAATCGATCATGGTCCTCGCGAAGCACTTATCGCTACCGGGGCGAACCGGATCCAGGTACTGGTTTACTCCGTATTGCCACAGGTGCTGCCTGGCTTCATTTCCTACACACTGTATCGTTTCGAACTGAATGTCCGGGGAGCATCCATCCTTGGTATCATTGGGGCTGGCGGTATCGGGGCTCCGCTTATCTTTGCCTTGCAATCACGTAACTGGCCGCGGGTTGGCATCATTCTGCTGGGTGTCATTATACTCGTATCGCTGATCGACTTGATTTCGGGTTATTTACGGAAAAAGATTGTATAAAAGTAAAACGGCGATTCTGCTTAAGCAGAATCGCCGTTTTCAGTTTAATACGGTTGTCCGGTGACTTGCCGGCACCCTTGGCTTTGCTTTTGGTTCCTTTCCGATATGCCCGACTTGAAGCAGCCCGATATTACGCTCCCCTGGTTTGATTTGCAGCAATTCCCTGGCCTCCGGGTTCTCCAGCAGTGCATTCGTCTTCCAGATTGTTCCGATACCTTTTTCCCAGGCAAGCAAGCTGAAATTCTGGATCAGCATACTGGCAGATGCGTAATCCTCTTCCCGGAGTTTCAAATTCGCGTTTTCCTCCAGTACAACCGCTATCCATAGCGGTACGTCGATAATCTTCTTTTTCAGTGCCTCTGCTTTTTTCTCTTTTTCTTCAGCAGTTGCAGCACCCTTTGCTCCTTGCTTGGCATTGATATTGCCCAGCTGCTCCTTCGTCTTTCCATCAATCAGGATGAATCTCCAGGGCTGCGTCATTTTGTGGTTCGGTACCCATACCGCTATGTCAAGCAATTCTTGAATCTCTTCATAAGAGACTGGCTTACTTGTATCGTAATTCGAAATCGATCTTCTTTCCTTGATCAGCTGCTCCAATTGCATCATGGACGCGCTCCCCTTCCTCTTCCCCAGACTATCGTTCAATTGAAAATCATTATCATCATCATATCTGAATATTCCATACAATGTCAATCTGAGGTCAGCTGGCAGAAATCTTACTTTTTTATGAAATTTGCCGGATAAAGCTTGAATAGCCTCTTATTTTGTGACAATATAAATGATAACGAATCTCATTCTCACAATACGGAGAAGCCGAAAGGGGTACCAGTAATGGGACGTTTACAGACGAAATTACTTGAAGTAGCCTATGGAGATAAATCAATTGTAAAAGATTTGACTATAGAAATTCCCAAAGGGAAGATTACAGCACTTGTCGGAGCAAATGGCTCAGGCAAGTCCACTATACTTAAGACGATGGCACGTGTCATGAAGCCCAAAAACGGCACCGTGCTATTGGACGGTAAAAGCATCCATAAACAATCAACGAAAGCAGTCGCGAAGCAGCTCGCCATCCTGCCCCAAAACCCTGTTGCCCCAGAGGGCCTGACCGTATCGGAGCTTGTGGCATATGGCCGCTATCCGCATCAAAAAGGATTTGGCACACTCACGCCTTATGATAAAGAAGTGATTGAATGGGCAATCGATGTAACCGGCATGACGGATTTCGCCCAACGCGCAGTCGACCAGCTTTCCGGCGGACAGCGTCAGCGCGCTTGGATTGCGATGGCATTGGCGCAGGAAACGGAAACCCTTTTCCTCGATGAGCCGACCACATTCCTGGATATGGCACATCAGCTGGAAGTGCTTATGCTGCTGCATAAACTGAACCGCGAGGAAAAGCGGACGATTGTCATGGTCGTGCACGATCTCAATCACGCTACCCGTTATGCTGATCATATGATCGCAATCAAGCAAGGTCAGGTGGTTTGCGAAGGTTCGCCTCAAGAGACGGTGACTGCAGAGAACCTGCGGGAAGTCTTCCATATCGAAGCAGATGTCATCATCGATCCCCGCTCAGGAGTGCCGCTTTGTTTACCATATAATATACTCGGGAGTGCATCTCCTATGGAGCCGGAACGTGTCATGGAGAAAACACTGGCATAATAAAACGCTTTGCAGATCCCTGCAAAGCGTTTTTTCATTCCTGTCCTTCCATTTCCCTTGTGGCCCTGATGAAAGCGATCATCCCGATGATCTCCTTCTCCGTCAGCTTTCTTTGATCTATCGAAAGCTCTGCCTTTTTCCTATCGGTCAATTCAATAGGCTTCTCGAAATGCCGTCCAAGCAAATCGTCACAGCTTGTGTCGAACAAGTCTGCCAGCATGATCAATGCCTCGAACGAGGGACGGCGATATCCCGATTCATATCCTGCATATGTACTTTTGGCAATTCCCAGACGGTCTGCGGTGTCTTGCAGCGACCAATTCTTCTTTTTCCTCAATTCTGATAAGCGATCCAGATTCATCTTACTTCCCCCGCTCTTTTTCCTTCCATTTATTATAGCATATTTTTCATCGTTTCGTACGCGATTCGAATAATAGATTCTTGCTAATAACGGATCACTTCTCTATAATTAATTTAAAAGTACGCAATTAGCGAATATATCATGATATGTCATGATATGTAACGATAGATAGAAGAGGTGCAGGAATGAAGAAGCTATTATTACTTACCACCGGCGGCACCATCGCATCAGTCGAAGGGGAAAATGGTCTGGCTCCGGCTGTGGATGCGAATGAACTGTTAAGTTATGTTTCCGACATGGACAACGAATACACCATGGAGACGATATCGCTTATGAATCTCGATAGCACGAATATGCAGCCGGAAGACTGGGTGACGATGGCTGAAGCCGTGCGGGATCATTATCAGGACTATGATGGCTTTGTCATCACCCATGGAACCGATACGATGGCTTATACTGCAGCAGCATTATCGTATATGCTTCAAAATGCCAGTAAGCCAATTGTCATCACCGGCTCCCAGATACCGATCACTTTCCAGAAAACAGATGCGAAAAAGAATATCAAGGATGCTATCCGCTTTGCTTGTGAAGAGGTAGGCGGTGTCTACGTGGTATTTGATGGCCGGGTCATTCAAGGAACAAGGGCAATAAAGCTGCGGACAAAAAGCTATGATGCATTTGAAAGCATCAATTATCCATATATCGCCTTCATCCATGATGATACCATCGAGTATAACAAGCAGATACAAGGAGAAAATCTGCCATTTACCGTTGATACTTCCCTTTGTACTGATGTACTCTTATTAAGGCTGTATCCGGGACTCAAGCCTGAAATGCTTGATACTATAGCAAGCATGTATAAAGGTGTTGTAATCGAAAGCTATGGCAGCGGCGGCATTCCATTCGAAGGGCGTGATCTTCTGCAAAAGATCAATGAGTTGGTGGAAAAAGGCATCGTGGTCGTCATCACCACCCAATGTCTGGAAGAAGGCGAAGACATGAGCATTTATGAAGTCGGCCGGCGCATCGATCAGGAGCTGGTGACTCGTTCAAGCAATATGAACACAGAAGCGATTGTACCGAAGCTCATGTGGGCACTTGGCCGATCCACTGATCCAAAGGAAGTAAAACGCATGATGGAAACACCGATCGCTGAAGATATTACTATATGGCCATCTTAAAAAAGTGAAAAAGGAAGGTTCAAGTCATGGCAGACTTACAGGAGAATTATCGGATTGAAAAAGACTTTCTGGGAGAGAAGCAAATCAACAAAGATGCTTATTACGGTATTCAGACACTGCGAGCATCAGAGAATTTCCCGATTACTGGATATCGCATCCATGAAGAGATGATCAAGGCACTGGGTATCGTGAAAAAATCGGCCGCACTCGCGAATATGGATGTAAAACGCCTGTATGAGGGACTCGGTAATGCAATCGTTCAAGCATCCGAGGAAATAATAGATGGAAAATGGCATGAACAGTTCATTGTGGATCCGATCCAAGGCGGTGCCGGCACCTCCATCAATATGAACGCCAATGAAGTCATCGCTAATCGGGCATTGGAAATCCTCGGTCATGAAAAAGGCGATTATCAGCAGTTAAGCCCTAATACGCACGTGAATATGTCGCAATCGACGAATGATGTATTCCCGACAGCAATCCATATTTCCACATTGAACATGCTCGAAAGACTGCTCGAAACGATGGAATATATGCAAGGTGAATTCAAGAAAAAAGCAAAACAATTCGATTCTGTCATCAAAATGGGACGCACACATCTGCAGGATGCGGTGCCGATTCGTCTTGGTCAGGAATTTGAAGCCTACAGCCGCGTGCTGGAAAGGGATATCAAGCGGATCAAGCAATCCCGTCAGCATTTGTATGAAGTCAATATGGGGGCGACAGCAGTCGGTACCGGGTTGAATGCAAATCCGAAATATATCGAGTGTGTTGTCAAACATTTGGCTGACAACAGCGGGCTACCGCTTGTAACAGCAGAGAACCTAGTGGATGCCACACAAAACACGGATGCATATACCGAGGTTTCCGCAAGCCTGAAGGTTTGTATGATGAACATGTCCAAGATTGCCAACGACCTTCGCCTGATGGCTTCCGGTCCGAGAGCAGGGCTGAATGAGATCAACTTGCCTGCACGTCAGCCAGGGTCCTCCATCATGCCGGGTAAGGTGAATCCGGTCATGGCAGAGATGATCAACCAGATCGCCTTCCAAGTGATCGGCAATGATAATACAATCTGCCTGGCCTCCGAAGCCGGACAGCTTGAACTGAACGTCATGGAGCCTGTACTGGTGTTCAACCTGCTGCAGTCCATCAGCATCATGAACAATGGCTTCCGCTCCTTCACCGATAACTGTCTGATTGGTATCGAAGCAAACGAAGCCTTGCTCAAGGAATATGTTGACAAGAGTGTCGGGTTGCTGACAGCAGTCAATCCGCATTTGGGATATGAAGTAGCTGCGCGAATCGCCCGTGAAGCGATCCTTACCGGGAAATCAATCCGTGAGCTATGCCTCCAGTACGATGTCTTGACCGAAGAAGAATTGGATATCATCTTGAATCCTTACGAAATGACGAAACCGGGTATTGCCGGCGAGGAGCTTTTTGATAGATAATAGGAAGATGTGCATGTGTTCCGTTTTTTAAAAAGCGGAATCCTTTGCACATCTTTAACCGTTTCCATTTGTAAGCGGGTTCACTATTTTTTAGGAGGACTGGATTTGAAAGAAGCAAGATTACCAACAATCACAGAGATCATCATCATATTAGGGGTCTTTCTAGCGCTTGTATTATCCTTCACAGTCTACCTTGACTTGCCGATTCAGCTGGCGCTCTTCATATCATGGTTTGTCGTCATCATACTTGGCATACGCCTCGGATACGCCTATCAGGATTTACAGAAATCCATCATGAATGGCATCTCGAACGGGCTCGAGGCAATCTTGATCCTCGTCGCCGTAGGTGCACTGATCGGAACATGGATTGCAGGCGGGGTCGTACCGACATTGATTTACTATGGTCTGGAGTTCATCCATCCGAGCATATTCCTGCTTGCAACCTTGATCATCTGCGCCATCATGTCCGTTGCTACTGGTACATCGTGGGGAACCGCAGGTACGGCTGGCATCGCCATGATGGCAATCGGCGAGGGATTGGGCATGCCGCTGCCGTTAGTGGCCGGGGCTGTCCTATCAGGGGCCTATTTTGGGGACAAGCTTTCTCCGCTGTCTGATAGTACCGTACTCGCGTCCTCCCTCTCCAAAGTGGATGTCTTGGAGCATGTCCGGGCAATGCTGTTCCTATCCATCCCGGCGTTCGTTATCACGGCTATTCTTTTTACTGGGGCTGGCTTCCTCTACGCTGGAGATGATATCGACCAAGCAAGGGTTGATTCACTCAAAACAGCATTGATGGATAATTTTGATATCGGCATCCTCATGCTGGTTCCTGCGCTGGTCGTCCTTGTTTTGCTGGCCATGAAGAAACCTTCCATGCCGGTGATCGTGATAGGTGCGCTGCTTGGTGCCATCTGGGCATCCGCATTCCAGGGAATGAATTTCGCAGAAGCACTCGGTACTGCTTATAATGGATTTTCGATTGATACAGGTGTGAATTTCATCGATGGCATTCTCAACCGAGGCGGCGTGATGGGCATGCTCGATACGTTGATGGTCATCATTTTCGGCCTTGGTTTCGGCGGATTGCTGGAGAAACTTGGTGTCCTGCAGGTCATCGTTTCCACTTTCGAGAAGAAGCTTGTCTCCGCGGGCAATACGACAGTCGCCACACTCATCGTGGCTTTCCTGGGCAATGTCCTCGGCTGTGCCATGTATGTTGCCTTGATTCTGACACCTAAAATGATGGAAAAAACGTATGACAAGCAGCAGCTTGACCGACGCGTCCTTTCCCGTAACACAGAAGTCGGGGGCACTTTGACTTCCGGTATGGTGCCTTGGTCGGACAATGGTATTTACATGGCTGGCATTCTTGGTGTTTCGACCTTCTCCTATCTGCCATTCATGTGGCTGAGCTTTGTAGCTCTCGGACTTGCCATCATCTACGGGTACACTGGAAAGTTCATCTGGTATAACAAAGATAAAAGCCCAGTCGAAAGCTAAAAAAGAACCTTCAAGCAAATGATTGCTTGAAGGTTCTTTTCATTACCAGCGCCAGAACAGCTGCTTCACCCAATTCCATACCGTACCGATGATACCTTTTACGAAATCTGCAATCGGATGATCCGGATCTGCTGGTGGTTCCTCCGGATCTGCCGGCGGCTCCTCGGGACCGGACGGAGGATCCACTGGTGCATCCCCGCTTACTTCTGAAATGCGTCCCTCTGCTTCATAAGCGATCGGCTCCATTTCGAAGCCCCTTACAAATGCAACGGTTGCTTCCAAATCCTCCGGCCCCATGACAGGGTTGCGGCCCAGCTCACTGATCGGGCGATACTTATCTCCTTGCGAGGTACCCATGAAGTTATTCACAGTCAGCGTATATACTTTATCCTCCGCAATCGAAGAACCATCGGGAAGCTTGATATCCATAACCTGATTGGTTTCCCCATTCCATGTATACGTAAAACCGCTGATGCTGTAATCAGGACCATAGGAAGTGATCTGCGCATTCAGGATTTCCTCCAGATCCGCCCCGTCAATCTCGAATGTCATGAGCGTATTATTGAATGGCTGGATATTGAAGAGTTCACCCCAAGTAATATCGCCTTCCAGCAAATCATCCCTGATCCCTCCGCCGTTCATCATGGCAAAATCACTATCCATTGCCTCCCTCATGCCATCAGCGATCAAATTCCCAAGGGCATTGTCCCCTGCTTCTCCTTTTACAGCATAACCGCCAGTCATGGTATTGGCTGCGATACCAACGACTTCATCCATGATTGGTGCCACTTCTTCGGCATATCCAGCCAAGATTGCCCCGACTGTCGGATCAGGCGTAAGGACTGCCTGATCTGCCCAGACTATTTCTGCTTGCTTGGAAACAATGTCGCCTGTCTCGCGATCGATTTCGACATCCACATCCGAAAAAGCTTTTCCGTATTCCGATGCCTGAACGATCAGTTTATCATCCACCATTGCATTCACAACAGCATGGTTATGGGCAGCGAAGATGATATCCACTTCATCATCCACAGCATTGGCCATCTCCGCTGCATCACCCGTCGCGCCATCCCCGCTTTGCTCAGCTGGCATATGGGACAGGACGACAATTGCCTTGATGCCTTTTTCCTTCAATTCAGCCGCTGCTTTATTGACTGCTTCCACCTCATCGGTGATGGTGATATCCTGAATTCCTTCCGGCATGACCATCCCAAGCGATGCGGTTGTATTCACACCGATAAAACCAATTTTCTCTCCATCGACTTCCTCGATGCTGTAAGGAGGCAAAATCGTTTCGCCGCTGTCTTTATACACGCAGTTGGCACATAATGTCGGAAAGTCCATTCCATCATAGCCCGGAGTACCATTCGGATGCTCCCCTCCATGTACGATACGCAGCAGCTCCTCTATACCTTCATCCAGTTCATGATTGCCGATCGTACCCACGTCGAAGCCCATCGCTTCCATGATTTCGATTGTAGGCTCATCCTGCAGCAATGCCGAAACAGGAGAGCTGCCGCCGATCATGTCCCCTGCATGCACAAGCAGGCTATTCGGATTTTCAGCTTCCCGCTGTTTAATGGCTGCCGCTGTGTAATCCATACGTCCGAAAGTGCCATCTGCCGTGCCATCTCCGTCTGTATCCAATTCATATTGCTGATCGATCTTGCCGTGAAGATCGTTCATGCCCAGAAGCTGCACAGAGAGGGTATCTTCCTGGGCAGGTGGCTGCATTTCACCAGCGGTTTCATAGCCCGCCTCGATTGCATCCTGTTCTGTCCAGAAGAAAATACGCTTGTCGACCGGAATGGACTCCCACTGATCAGGAACGACATATTGCTTTGTATCCGAATTCCCGACATATTTATCCAGTCCGCCGCCATCATAACGAGCACGGAATTCAAATGGCAGCTCCTCCAATGGAGAGTCTGGCCTCCAGATTCCTTTTTGCTGACTTTTTGCTTCTGCCACTGCTCGCTGATAGGTCTCGTACTCTCCCTCATTCCCAATCGGTGCGATGAAGTAAGTAACGGCCAAACCTTCCCTCACCAGTTCAAGATTCAAATTTTCGCCATCGGCAGTAATCACCTGCGCCAGCAGTCGACCGTAATCATCCGTCGGCTCTTCTCCTACTTTCACTGTGATTTCGTCACCTTCGGACAGCTTGGATTTCAAATAGTCAGAGGCTGCTTTGCCGTGATCCATCTGGTTTTGGTCCAATTCATTTTTGACACTGTGGAATGTCTCTGGCGTATCCGCATTTACAAAGCGGACCCGATCCGAGCCTAAAACAGGTTCCTGCAAGCGAATCGTATCACCATCCGTTACAGATTCCACAATCGCCGTGTACTCTCCCTCTGCCTTCGGAGGCTCCGGCTGTTCCTGTGCCGCCTGCATATCCTCTTGTTTACGAGGGAGGATTTGATAGCTGTCGTATTGGCTCAGGATGCCGGTAACGGTATACCACTTTCCTTCTTCGACAGCTGACATGTCCATGGCAGATTCCATGATCCGCAATGTGACAGATTCATAGTTTTCGTTGATGAACTGGATATTGTAACCGCCGCCAGCTGGGCTTTCCGGGATATCTTTGATGTAGCCGGACACCCGGACCAGCTTCCCTTCTGCCGGTTCAGCTGTTTCCTCAGCCTGGAGCTGACTGATTGTCAGCTCTTTTGGAAGGGGAAGCTCATTATCTTGGGAAATGACAGTCATACCATCCGCTTCAGGTGCAATCTCTGTCAAACCTCGATAATTAGTGATTTCTCCTGTCACACGGATAAGATCCCCTTCTTTCACCTCCGGAAAGGCGGCTTCATCAGCATGATAGATATTGATTCCAGCTGTGTCATCTTGGATGTAGACAGATAGCTTGCCTCCGCCGATACTTCCATTATCTGCGGTTGCTATCCCTTCCACAGTCACCGTTTCTCCTGTCTCGCTCTTTATATCGGCAATCGACTGGACTTCGCCTGGTTCAGGCTCTTCCCCCGGCTCATCCGCAGGAGGCTCCTGTCCATGGGATCCGATCGTTTCAAAGGCATCCTTCGCTGTCTCTTCCCACTGCTCCGAAACAAAGGCCGGGCTGCCCTCGGTCACGTCAGCAGACCGGATGAGGCCGATATCCTTGGCCGTGTCCTGATCGTTTCCGATTTCACCTACGACATCAAGGATCGCTCCATCCTTCTGCAGGGCTACTGCATCATTCCCATTGAAATTGATGACACTCCCGTTTGTCTGATCCGCTTTGGCCAGCAGGGCTTCGCTTGCACGCGGATTCACAATGACATATGTATCAGCCGGCGCCAATGTACCCGACAAGGTAAACGAAGCGGTTGCTTTTGTATTGCCATTGAAATATCCTGCCAGCTCGAATTGACTGAGATCGATTGGTTCATCTGTCGGATTATAAAGCTCAATTGCCTTATCATAGGAGCTTCCTTCTGCATACTCCGATAGAATCGGCGCCGCGATATGCTCCGCCGCCTGTGATACAGAGGCGAAGCCCGGCATGATACCGGAACAGATAAGTGCGACTATTGCAAAAACAGATACTGCTCTTTTGCCCATTAACATGATTCCCCCAAAATAATAGTAAGTTCGGCAAATAGCGGCGAACTCCGTCATCTACCATACTAGCGGGAACCTCCCCTTCCCGAAATAGGAGGATAGGCATGATTCTGGTTAATTTTATGTAAAATAACCGGGATTTCCTGGACAAAAGAAAAAAAGCAGCCGAAGCTGCTTTTCAACGTAACGGATAGGCATCCATATAAGCTTTGGCTGCACGAAGGACACGGGCGTCCTCGAAGCGATTGGCGGCAAGCTGCATGCCGATCGGCAGCCTTCCTTGTGAAAGGCCGGCCGGAAGTGATGCTGCCGGAAGACCTGTCACATTATAAGCATGTGTCATCATCCAGTCTGCATCTTCCTTCACTTGCTGCCCGTCTATGACTGAAGGTCCCAATAAGTGATGGTCGAAGGCTGGAACTGCCAATGTCGGTGACAATACCAAATCATAATCCTGCAGCACCGTCTGCAGCCTGTTCCAGACCGTCGTACGATTCCGTTCATAAGCACGATAATCAGAGGCCATCAAGATTTTGCCCTTTTCGATCATATCGCGATAGGAATCGGACACCCATTCCGGATTGCTTTCAAGCAGCTTGGCGCTGCCAGCCGCCGATGAAGCATACCACATGCTTGTGAAGAATCCATTGAACTCGCGCCGATCCATATCGAAATCCAGTTCCACTGTTTCCACAGACATGCCGAGTGCGCGCCAATTATCAAATGTCGCCTCCACAACCTGGCGTACTTCCGGATCGACGGCATACATTCCGAAATCCGGTGTATAAGCAATCCGAAGACCCTGCGCCTGTTCCTCCAGATAGGAAGAGCCGATTTGGCTGTCCAAAAGCGGGAGGCTGAATGGATCGGTCGTGGAAGGTCCCTGTACAGCTTCCAGGAATAGCGCACTGTCATCCGGATTGTTCGACAACGGTCCATGGTTGACGAACGGGGAGCTGGATCCGAAGACATTCCCCAGATTATTATCCATCGGGATCCGCCCATATGTCGGCTTGAAGCCGAAAACGCCGCATAGGCTGGCCGGAATGCGGATGGAGCCTCCGCCATCGCTTCCTTCTGCCAGCGGCACCATGCCGGCAGCCACTGCAGCAGCTGCACCGCCGCTTGATCCGCCTGCGGTTTTCGTATGGTCCCAAGGGTTTACGGTCGCCCCGAAAACAAGATTGTCAGTAGTACCTTTATGACCGAATTCAGGCGTATTCGTCTTGCCCATGATCAGAGCACCCGCTTGGCGGAGCCGCGTGACGATGGTCGCATCCCGATCTGCAATATTGTCCTTGAAAGCAGGCGAACCGAAAGTCGTCCGCATCCCTTTCACCGGTGTCAAGTCCTTGATGCCGATCGGTATACCATGCAGCAATCCTGTTTTTTCACCGCGCATCACTGCTGCTTCCGCTTCCTTGGCGTCAGCAATCAAGTTTTCATTCATCGTGACGAAAGCATTGATATCACCATTGGACTTCTCCGTTTGCTCCAGATAATAGGAGGCCACCTCAACAGGTGAGATTTCCTTATTCTTGATATCCGTCACTAGTTCGCGTACTGTTTTGCCTTTCACTGTCATCGCCCCTTTTCATCCTCTGTACGTATCATAACGCTAGCGTGTCCTTCGTTCAACCATCAGAGGATCATCGCGGCAATCCAGCCAAAGACGATGACAGGCAAAGTGTAATGGAGGAATGTCGGAACGACTGTATCCCACATATGGTCATGCTGGCCGTCCGCATTCAAGCCGGATGTCGGTCCGAGTGTGGAGTCGGAGGCAGGCGATCCCGCATCGCCAAGGGCGCCTGCTGTACCGACAAGCGCGACGATGGCCATTGGGCTGAAGCCCAGTTCGATGGCCAAGGGAACAAAAATCGTCGCGATTACTGGTACCGTGGAGAATGAAGACCCAATCCCCATCGTCACGAGCAAGCCGACAATAAGCATCAGCAAAGCTCCCAGTGCCTGACTGCCATTAATGGCAGCCGCCGCATCCTGGACAAGGGACTCCACCTCTCCGGTGGCATTGATGACACTGGAGAAGCCGGAAGCTGCAATCATGACGAATCCGATGAAGGCCATCAGACGCATCCCGTTGGTAAGAATGGTATCTGCTTCTTTCCATTTGACTGTTCTCGTAATATAAAGCACGATGATACCAGCCAGCGCACCGAACACCATCGAATCGGTCCAGATCTGTACAGCCAATGCTGCAACGATCGCAGCAATCGAAAAGATCAAGGCGGCAGGCTTCAACGTACCATTTTCTTCTTTTACTTCATCCGGGACAGGTAAATCAATGTCCTTGTATATTCTTGGCTTCCGATAAGAAAATAAAGCAATGATCAGACCCACGACCATGCCAAGCGACGGTATCATCATCGCATTTGTCACTTGATCTGGATTGACTTCCAAACCGCTCGACGTCATATTCGTTGCTATGATATCATGAAATATTTGTCCGTATCCTGCCGGCAGCAGCATATACGGTGTAACCAAACCGAATGTCAGGATCGTCGCTGTCAGACGTCGATCAATCTGTAATTCAGACATGATTTTCAAAAGCGGAGGAATCAATAAAGGTATAAAAGCAATATGCACTGGAATCACATTCTGAGAAAAGCAAGCCATGATCAAAATCAAGATGAGGATGAGTGCGCGTGTACGCTTTTTAGCATAGGCTGTGTCCTTCTTCCCGCTGAGGGAAATGATCCCTCTCACCATCGCTTCTGGCAGACCTGTGCTGGCAATCGCAACAGCGAATCCGCCGAGCATCGCATAGCTAAGCGCAACATTCGCTCCTCCTCCCACTCCATCCGTGAACGCGCTGAGCGTTCCATCTATTCCAAGCCCTCCGACCAAACCGCCGATGAGGGAGCCCAATATCAATGAAAAAACGACATTGATCCGCAGCAAGCTGAGAATCAAAACTGCAAGAACTGCTATAACGACTGCGTTCACTTCAAATTCCTCCATCACTTTATTATGGTAAAGTATTAAAGTACAATAACAGATGATCCAGCTTTTTGTCAATGAAAATCGAAGTTATCGTAAAATTCCATACATAAGAAAAACCAGCATTCCTGCTGGTTCCCCCTCTCCCTATTCGGCTATGATCACATCAATGAGCTTGAATGTCGTGACATCGGCAAGGCCGCGGTTCGTCACACGGATTTCCGGGATCACCGGCAGAGCTATCAATGAAAATGTCATGATTGGATCCGTTATGCTGCATCCCAGCTTCTCCCATGCTTTAACCAGCTCCCCGACTTGTCCGGCAACTGTTTCCAAAGGCTGATCGGACATCAATCCGGCAATCGGCATCGGCAATTCAGCCAAAATCTCACCGTTCAAAACAGCCACGAGACCTCCGCCGATTTCCGCCAGCCGATTAGCAGCAATAGCCATATCTTCCCTGTCGACGCCCATCACGAGCAAATTATGACTGTCATGCGCCACAGTCGAAGCAACTGCTCCGCGCTGGAACTGGAAGCCGCTGACAAAGACATTGGATATTTGTCCGGTTCCTTTATGCCGTTCGATACAAGACAAATGGATGATATCCTGATCCTTATCGATCTGGATCACTCCATCCTTGACTTGCAGGACAGCCGTTTTCTTCTCTGTCCGTGCACTTCCCTCGATCGCACCTACTACATTCACCCTGACTTCCCCGTCCGGACGATCCGTCCGATAAAGAAAATCATCGGCTTTCATTTCGCCGGCCAGGTGCACTGAGCTGCGTACAGCTTCCGGATACGTATACGTCGGGAATGCTTGCTGCAGTTCACCATTTTCGAACTGTATACTGCCGTCCGCAATGACGATGGAAGCCTCCATCTGCTGCAAATCCTCGATCAGCAGCAAGTCCGCAAATTTACCGGCACTGATACTGCCGATATCATTTTCCATATGGAAATACCGGGCAGAATTGATCGTTGCCAGCTGAATCGCCGTTACTGGATCAAGCCCTTCCTCGATCGCCCGACGGACAACATGATTCATATGTCCCTTCGTGATCAATGTCTCTGGATAAACATCATCTGTCACCAAGGAGATATTGCGTGTATCCACTTTATATTCCGTGATGACTTTGATTACTTCCTTCACATCGCGCCATGCCGACCCCTCTCGAATCTGTACATGAAGGCCGGCACGCAGTTTCGCCAATGCATCTTCCTTGGCAATCGTTTCATGGTCGGATGTAACACCTGCGGCGATATATGCTTGCAGCGCGTAAGGATCCTCTGACGGGAAATGCCCCGTTACGACCTTATCCGCTTTGATTGTTTCGCCAATCTCGCCAAGCATCTTGCCATCCCCATGAACCACACCAGGGAAATTCATCACTTCACCCAGTCCTTGGACATTTTCCCAGCTCAGCCCTTCCTGTATATCGGCTACACTCAGACTGGCTCCGGCATCCTCCAAATCATCGGTTGCCGGCACACAGGATGGGAATGTCGTATATACTTTCAGCGGCAGCTGCTGCCCTTCCTCATGCATATAGCGTACACCTTTGATACCGAATACATTCGCAATCTCATGCGGATCCATGAAAACAGTCGTTGTCCCTTTGGCAAGAGCCGCCTTGGAAAATTCCGTTACCGAAAGCATCGTGCTCTCCACATGCATATGGCCATCGATCAGACCTGGTACAAGATAGCGACCATTTGCGGTAATGACTTTGGTCTCCGGTCCTTCATGCTCCGGCAAAGCTTTTCCGACCAATGCTATCCGATCGCCTGAAATGACGACATCTGTATGCTCCAGCAGTTCTCCTGTAAATACGTTGACCAGCACACCATCTCGGATAATTAAATCAGCGGGACGCTTTCCCAATGCAACCTCACCCAAACGCTTTGCCGCTTCAAATAATTTCGTTCTTTTTCCCACTGTCTTCAACTCCTATTATCCTTATACGTTATGCCCATAAACGTGCAAAAAATTCCCGTGCCATGAACGCTGCCCGGGAGAGCCTTAGCAATATGTATATATATTTCTATCTATAAAATCATATATCCGCTTTATGCGTCAACCCCGCCTGCAAAAAAACCGCCAGCAGGAGGCGGTTTCGCAGAAGTCATTTCCTTTTTGTATCAAGCGGGGTCAATCTCGCTTCAATCGTATCCCGCTGTTGTTCGAGAAACGGCGGCAGTGCCAAAGTCTCTCCCAATGCATCCGGATCTTCATCGGCAGCAAAGCCAGGACCATCTGTCGCAAGCTCGAACAAAATACCATTTGGTTCCTTGAAATAAAGCGATTGAAAGTAATATCTATCTATCAGTCCCGAATTCGGCAGATGCGCAGCATAGAGTATTTTCTTTGCGCGCTCCAGCTCTTCCCTGTCTTTCACCCGGAAAGCTACATGATGCACGCTTCCGCGTCCAGGACGCTCCCGCTGCAATCCAGGGACGACCTCTACCATTACCTCGGCTCCAGTGCCGCCTGCCCCCACTTCGTAAATATGCAGGTTGGTCCCGTCGGCAAGCTGCTCTTCTGCTTTTTTACGGAATCCCATCAATTCCAGTAAGACACGCTCTGTCGGCTCAAGCTCGGGAACAGTCAGCTTCACCGGTCCAAGACCGATAATGGCAAACGCAGCCGGTACATCCGCTCCATCCCAGGGAACGCCCGGTGCTTCGCCTTCATTCCGTTCATCGGACACAAGCATAAGCCTTTGCTTTTCCGGATCCTCAAAGAAGAGAACTTTGCGGCCCTGCAGATCCGCCTCTTCGGTCTGGATATCATATTCCTGCAATCTGCCGGCCCAATATCGGATTGCTTCATCCGATGCCACACGCAGGGAAGTCAGGGAGATACTATTGTTGCCTATGTATGTCCTGCCCGCCCGGTGAATCTCAAAAAAAGTCAGATCCGTTCCTGGACTGCCAAGCTTGTCAGCATAGAATAGATGATACATGGACGGGTCGTCTTGATTGACAGTCTTTTTGACCAAGCGCATCCCCATCACTCTTGTATAAAAATCATAGTTATTTGCCGCATTTGCTGTTATGGCTGACACATGGTGAATACCGTGAAGCTCCATCATCTGCTCCGCCTCCTAAACGAACGATTTATCAGTTACTTACAAAATGTAACTTAGATCATATGAAATTGCAAATACCTTCCTTTATATTTGATAGAATGATACATAAGGGAGGATTGCTATGCTGACAATGATGTATCTTGTACGCCACGCACACACGATCTATACGCCGGATGAACGGAACCGGACATTATCCGAGCAAGGTTATGCAGACGCAAAGATAGTCCGGAAACTATTGGCAGCAGAACAGGTGGATACATATATCTCCAGCCCTTACCGGAGGGCATGGGAAACAATCGTAACTGATCCATCCGCTGCTGCTCTGGATGAGCGGCTCCGTGAAAGACAGATTGCGCCCGCTCCGGTAAAAGACTTCCAGGGAGCCATGGACCGTTTATGGTCTGATGAGGAGTACCAATTTCCTGGCGGTGAATCGAATATGACGGCAAGGCGGAGGGTTGTGGATGCATTGGAGGATATACTTGCTGCTCATCCCGGTAAACGGATTGCCATCGGGACGCATGGAAATCTGATGGTGCTTGCCTTGGGCCATTACGATGATAGATTTGATTATGCCTTCTGGAAGCAGCTGCCGATGCCAGCCATCTGGAAACTCACCTTTGATGGCCGGCGATACATACAGGCAGAGTCCCTGCGCCTAAAAAAATAGCGGACATCATCTGTCCGCTATTTTCCATCCATATGCAATTTCGGGATAAGAGATACCTTCTATCTCAAGCTTTCCCTCGGCGATCTTCTTTCCGCCAAGGGCTTCATAGAAGTACCGGGCATCATTACCGGCAAGCATCCAAGCAAATATCCCCTGAATCCCTTCAGCAGCAAGCCGCTTCTCCAAAGATTGTATAAGCATCTTGCCGATTCCGCGCTGCGTTTGATCGGGATCAAGATATATGGCATATACTTCACCGGCATAATCCGGATGCAAATCTTCCCGGGATCTTCCCCCGCTGAGGAATCCGACAATCCTTCCGTCCACTTCCGCAACCAGCATAAGGGAGCCGGATGCAAGTACTTTTTCAAAGCGCGCTGCTCTATCTTCCGGACGAATGGCAGCCAAATAGTCAGCCGGCAAGATATTTTGATAAGCAAATCGCCAGCTTTTTGTACTGATTTCCCCGATCCTTCCACAATCAGCCATCTTCGCTTCACGTATGGTTGCTGTCATCCCTATCCCCTTTCTGGGCTCAGGCCAGTACAGTCGGCTGGAAATCGATCAAGAGGACAGCACGGACACCCGGGCGGTTTGCGTCCCCTTTTCTGATCGGGCTCACGTAGTGACTGACTGCCTCGTCATGTACCCCGTAGGACTCCAGCGGCCGATGAATCTCGAAGCTCTCGTGGAATTGACTGGAATCTGCATCTTCCGGCAGCTTGCCAGCACATTCAGGAGTCGCAATGATATTAAGGCCCCCAACCACATTGTCGCGTTTGATAAGATGGGCGAATGTGAATGGCTCACCGTCCTGATGGATCAAGTTCGGGGAGGATACACCCTCTTGTCCATCCTCCGTCACCTCAAGTTTGACAAAATGAACACCAGCATGAACCGGCAGGATCAGATCCTCTTTACGCCAGAATGTTTCGTGATAATCATGCATGATGATTTTCTGCAACAGTTCATTTTCCAGGATATGGTCGGGAAGTGATGGGAATTCCCGATATGAATCGACATATTCCGGATTGAAGCGGCCCTGGAAATACTGCGCCATGCTTCCATTCTCCCGTTCGATCCCCGGCAGCCATTCCAATCGATTGTCTTTATCGAAGATGATTGCCCGGGAGTAACGGCGGTAACGGTTCAGTTCCGGTGCATAGCTGTCGGCAGGCAATGTATCAAAAACAGCCTGTATCTCGGCTAAATCCTTCTCCATCCCGTCATACGCGAGATCCTTTTGTAAATCATATATGCTGTATCCTTGTTTCTTTAATGCATGCATGCTTAAACCTCCACAAATCTAGAATCTTTCTCTATCATAATACATGCAGGGTTAAAGGAACATGCTTTCGATTGAGATTTTGTGACATTTGAACAAGGAGTGACCCCGATGAGGAAATCCAAAGCAGAAATGGAAAAGCTATACCAAACCGCTGACAGCATACAGACGATGCTTCAGACCGGAGATGTACTCTACAGCTCGATTGGCCCCTCCACCTTTTTCTTCAGCCATGCCGGCATTGCCGGTCCTGATGGTCGCATTTTTCATGCACATCCATCCGGCGGGATCACCGAATCTCTGGCCGCTTACCTGTCTCGCCACCGCTATGGCGGAACGATCACCCTGCTCCGGCCAAAAAAGGATCCAACAGGAGCAGCTGCATGGGCGGAGAAATCCATCAGCTTGATGAAAGGATACAGATTCAGCCGCACCCTGGAGGATACAGATTGGAATTATTGCACAAAGTTCGTCTGGCAGGCCTTTTGGAGCGGTTCCGGCACCGATTTGACCAGTGCGGCAAAACAGCTTTCCCGGCGCTGGATCTTCCCGCGTCATATCAAACACTCGTCCCATTTTGATCCGATTGCAAAATTCTCCCTGGAGTTCCGCCTCTAGTCATAATTTTCTGGTAAAATGATGAAGATAGGTTGATTAAAGGGGGATTCTCATGCAATTCGAACAAAAATTAGCAAAGTACGCCGAGCTTTTACTGCACATCGGCTTGAATGTAAAGCAAGGGCAGGATCTGATGATAGTTGCAGATTTGGCAGCTGCGCCATTTACAAAGATCGTTGCCGAGAAAGCCTATGAAGCTGGCTTGCGGGATGTCATCGTCGATTATCAGGATGATAACATCACGAAAGCAAAAGTGAAGCATGCCCGGAAAGAGGACTTGGATTACTTCACACCTTTCCGCGGCCGTGTCTATGAAGAATTGGCAGCAGCCGATACTGCCTTCCTGGAGCTGAAGACGCCGAATCCATCTCTTTTTGATGGTATCGATCCGGAAAGGGTCGCCCGCTATACGAAAGCAATGGGCGCAGCCAGACAAGGCTATCAAGCTCACAAGACGAATGGACGCGTCAACTGGCTCATCGCTTCCGTTCCGACTGTCGAATGGGCTGAATCGGTCTTCCCTGATCGGAAAGGACAAGCAGCAGTCGATAAGCTATGGGATGCAATCTTCTTCACTACCCGCTCCGATCAGGAAAATACGGTCGAGCTATGGGAACAGCATGTCGCGGCAATGAAGAAAAACGCTGATCATTTGAATGCACGCGACTATCGCAAGCTGCATTATACCGGTCCTGGAACCGATTTGACGATTGAACTGCATCCGGAATCCTTCTGGACTTGTGCAGAATTCATGAAAGAAGATGGCTCTACATATATACCAAACCTTCCAACAGAAGAAGTTTTTACTATCCCAGTAAAAAATGGAGTAAATGGGACAGTCAGCAGTACGAAACCTTTGAATTATGCCGGCACTTTGCTTGAGAACTTTTCACTAACTTTCGAAAATGGCAAAGTCGTCGATTTCTCAGCAGAAAAAGGCTATGACACGCTCAAGAATCTGCTGGATACCGATGAAGGCGCACGCTTCCTTGGGGAGGTTGCGCTCGTGCCGCATCAATCACCGATTTCCCAATCCGGCATCGTCTTCAACAACACATTATTCGATGAGAATGCTTCCTGCCATTTGGCACTTGGACAAGCAATCGGCATGTGCGTGAAGGATGCCCGCAGCAAATCGAAAGAGGAATTGGAGTCGATCGGATTCAACTACAGTCTGGCACATGTTGATTTCATGGTCGGATCCGGGGAATTATCCATCACAGGCGAAACGCCGGATGGCACAATCGAACCCATCTTCGAAAAAGGGAATTGGGCTTTCTGATGAAATAAAAAAGGAACAGCGGCATTGCTGTTCCTTTTTTATGTATGGCAGATCATGATGACTTCCCGATAATAATCAAGCTGATGAGGGCAAAGTTCTTCATGTGTAATCTCGATTCGCTGACAGGGAGCTCCCGCAACGATTTCCGCTTCCACGCTTTTCGCTTTGCCTTCCACGAGTCTTTCCAAGTCATTCACCTTCATCCTGACAATCTGTATCACTTCTTCATTCAGCAAGATCTCCGGCAATTCTTCCAAGTAATAGAAAAATTGATGACAGAACTCCCGATCGATCAGATCCTTGGCGAATAATTCCTCTTGGATGATACCTTTATAAAATAGATCACTTTCCTGAAGCGTGACACCCAATTCTTCCTGTATCTCACGTAAGCCGCCTATTACGGGCGTTTCGCCGCTTCCCAGATGACCAGCTGCAGTAATGTCGTATTTCCCGGGAAATTCGCTTTTATTAGCAGAACGCTGCTGTAGATAAATGTATGGTTCTGTACCATCATGCTCCACGAACCAGCAGTGGAAAGTCTCATGCCAGTCCCCATCGCGATGGACTGCCTGTCTTTCTTTCACTCCTATTTCCCGGTGCTGCCCATCGAAAATCGTCAATAGCTCCATAGTTTCCCCCATACTCACTCTTTTTTTCTAATGTACGCGATAAAAATAAGATTGTCCACCGCTCATTCCCAATTAAATGGAATCTTCCCGCATTTCCTCCACCAATGGGATGACTTCTTTGGCGAAACGCTCCATCTCTCGTTTTTGCGGGGAAAACTGAAGCAGCAATAGGCTGACACCTGCGTGCTCATAAGCCAGTATCCGCTGTGCAATCTGCATCGGTGTCCCGACAAAGTTTGGCCGCAGTCCTCTGGCAGAAACAGCATCGTCACTTATCCTGCTTTTCTGCGCCAGCTCCTCCTCCGTTACATATGCTTCATAGTCGGAACTGGTAATCCTTTCCCATTCCTGGATGGCTTCTTCCTCTGAGTCACGGCATATGACATAAGCTGTCATGCCAAACTCCGTGAACGCGGACTTGCCAGATGCTTCCCGGCGAATCTGCATATCGGCAATCATACTGGCCACTTCCTGCACTGTGCCGCCCTTCATGACATACGCATCACATGTCTCGGCAATTGTCTGGCGTAAGTAGTCGCTTTCCCCGCCTGCATATAAAGGGGAAATCTCTTTTTTCTTTCCGGCAGGCAAATGATCGACATGCTCCACTTGATAGTACAGTCCATCGTATGTGTAGCTGCCGGCAGTCCAGACTCCCCGCAGTACTTCGAAGAATTCTTCTGTCTGGAGATAGAATTCCTCCGTTCCTTCTATATCGCCAGCTTGACGCTTTCTTTCCTCTTCACGCAGAAATGAAACGACTGCCAGGGAAAAGCGGCTATTGCTGATTCCGTCGATCTTCACCGCCTGCTTGGCAGCTTCTGCCGGCTGATCGATACTGGGCCGGACCGCTGCCATGATATGCAATTTATCGGTTGCTTCTGCTATCGCTCCAGCCGTTTCCCAAAAGTCCAGCTTCTGATCGGCATTTTTCCCTTGGTATAGGTAAGTATCTGGAAGGAATACGGCATCGAACCCCAAGGTTTCCGCCATATGCGCTATTTCTTGGACACACGTCAAACGCAGCGGCCCCCCATCCTCCACATGACGCAGCCAGCTGTTTGAAACTGGCTGCCAGTATGCATATTTCATTGTTATTACTCCTTTTGCACATAGGAAATCCTACCGAACGACACATCAAATCTACTAAAAAAGCTTCTTCGATGAGAAGAAGCCATTGTTTGCAGCCGTCGTCATCTTATCACGCAGCTTTTGCTGCAGGTCGTAGCACCTTCCTGCAGGACTGCCCTCCTGCAGTGGGTTGCCGGGCTTCATCGGGCCTTTCCCTCCGCCACTCGTTATAAGATTTCTTATGAATTATCACTCTTACTATACCAGAATAGCGGTGTCCGATTCAAACAGAATAACTGCGGCGCCGATGGGCCTCCATCAACAGGCGGAACCCATTTTGTCTTGCTTTCTCTTCATAAACGGGGCTGGTCAGCATGAACTCGACCTCCGCTCCGTAATAGTTCTCCAGCTCATCCAATTGCTGAAGTACTTCATCAGGTGTCCCGATCACCATGGTCGGGCGGTTGTCTTCCAGGCGCTCCTTTTCATAAGGAGACAGCTTATAGGCTGACGCTGTATCCGGGCGGAGCATCCCTTTCACTGGTCTTCCCTGCTCCTGCAAAAGCGAGGCAACCTCATGACTTTTGGCCAAGGCTTCTGCAGCTTCCGTCGTTTCTGCACAGAAAAGGAAGAGACTGACCATCATTTGCGGCTCCTGTTCATTCTTCCGGAAGGATTTTCGATATACATCCAGCACCGCTGCATCCTTTTCCCCACGGATGAATTGCGCATAGGCGAATCCGATTCCATGATACGCAGCAAGCCCTGCACTTCCGGCACTGCCGCCGAGCAGCCATACAGATGGGGCGGTGCCGATTTCAGGCATCGCCCGCAAGTCGCCGAACCGATGCTTGTCTTCTTTTCTTATATCCAGGTAATGAAGCAGGTCCCGTATCTGCTGATCATACCAATCCTCCGGCACAGATTTATGCTCCTGCAATGCTCTTTTCGCAGCCGGCATACCACCAGGCGCCCTTCCGATGCCAAGATCGATTCTTCCTGGATGGAGCGCTTCAAGCAATCTTGCATTTTCTGCCACTTTATACGCACTATAATGAGGCAGCATGACACCGCCTGAACCGATACGGATGCGGCTCGTCCGTGCAGCCAGATGACCCATCATAAGCTCTGGACTGCTATGCGCCAGGCTGCCGCTGTGATGCTCGGAAACCCAGAATCGTGTATAGCCAAGCTGATCCGCCAGCTCAGCCAGCCGCACCGTTTCCTCCAGTGCTTCTGCCGCACTGCCATCTTCTTTGATCCGGGATTGATCCAATATACTAAGCTTCATTTTCTTCACTCCTTCTTTGTATCATATCCTGTGCGAAAGACTTTTAAAAACAATCCGTTTTTCTGTATGCTAGAAAAGACTCCAATATAAAGGATGGTGCTTATATGATCGGATTTATCGGACTAGGAATAATGGGAGAAAACATGGCTGCCAATCTGCTGGAAAAGGGAGAGCGATTAGTCGTTTTCAACCGTACAAAAGAGAAAGCACACGCGTTGATGGACAAAGGTGCTGTCTGGGCTGACTCGCCTCGTGAAGTCGGGGAGCAAGCTGATATCGTATTTACGATGCTGACAGATCCAGGAGCAGTCCAAGCTGTCATCTTTGGTGAAGACGGACTTTTCAGCGGCATGAAAAAGAATGGCTTATGGGTCGATGCGAGCACTGTCAAGCCCGCTTTCACGAAGGAGATGGCAAAAGCAGCTCGAGCTCATGATATCCGCTTTGTCGATGCACCCGTTTCCGGATCCAAGGCACCGGCTCAGCAAGGAAAGCTGCACTTCCTTGTCGGCGGTGATGAAAAGGATGTAAAAGAAATCACCCCACTGCTTGAGAAAATGGGACAAAGCATCCAATACATGGGTGGAAATGGCAATGGTTCAGCTACCAAATTGGCAGTCAATATGCTGCTCGTCCAATCCTTGACCGGTTTATCTGAAGCTGTCAGCTTCGGTGAAGCAGTCGGTCTGGATCGGGAGCATTTGATGGATGTCCTGCTTGCCTTGCCAGTGACGAGTGATATCCAAGCCGGTAAGCGGGATACGATTCTCAATCAAGATTTCGACCCCCAATTCCCTTTGGAACATGCATACAAGGACTTACAGCAGATTTCAGAAACAGCCTATGAAGCAGGTGCTCCCCTCCCGATGACCAACAGCGTCAAGGAACTGTACGCATTGGCGAAAAAGAACGGCTATGGCAAGCAAGATGTCGCCGCCGTTTATGCACTTTTGGCAAGGGATTGACCCAAAAATGACACGGAATCCGAATTTTTTCGGATTCTTTTTTTATTCTCATTTATTTTTTTTAATTAACATTGGCATATTAACAAGGTGCAGGATACGAAGCGGGAGGTTACTTAATCTGTGTGAACCATTTTTTCGCTTATTTCCATTACATTATAATCATTTTAATCTGAATGATTTATTAAATTTTTTAAATCAGATAAAATGTAATTTTGCTTATACTGAATACTTTCATATCAATATTTTTGTGCTAATATAATTATTGTTTTCTTAATTTAATAACTTTCTAAAGGGGTCTTCATCATGGCTGATTCATCAAGCAAATCAAAACGGGAAGTCAAATGGATTCCACTTCTGATCACCATATTGATCGGCGTAATCCTTTGGTTCATCCCTTCACCAGATGGTGTAAAAGCCGAAGCATGGCATCTGTTCGCCATCTTCGTCGCGACGATCATCGGTTTGATCATTAAACCAATGCCGATGGGAAGCGTCGCCATCCTATCTTTGACAGCGATTGTGCTGACAAAAACACTTGGTCTGGAGGAAGCACTGAGCGGATTCCAGAACAGCACGATCTGGCTCATCGTCATTGCCTTCTTCATTTCCAGAGGCTTTATCAAAACAGGACTCGGATCAAGGATTGCTTATTTATTCGTCCGCCTGTTTGGTAAAAAGACATTGGGCTTGTCTTATTCCTTGATCGGAAGTGATTTGATCCTGTCACCGGCTATGCCGTCCAATACAGCACGTGCCGGCGGTATCATCTTCCCGATCATCCAGTCATTGTCCAATTCCTATGGATCCAGGAGCGGAGATGGCACGGAGCGGAAAATCGGTTCCTTCCTGACTTTCACGTCCTATCAAGGAAACGGCATCACTTCCGCCATGTTCCTGACAGCAATGGCAGCAAACCCATTGGCAGCCAGCGCTGCGGAAAGCGTCACTGGTCAATCGATCTCATGGGGAAGCTGGATCCTTGCTTCCATCGTCCCTGGTATCATCAGTTTGATCGTCATTCCATTCGTCATCTTCAAGCTGTATCCTCCTGAAATCAAGGAGACACCGAAGGCGACTGAAATGGCAACCGTGAAACTGCAGAGCATGGGCAAGCTGAAGCGTTCCGAATGGTATATGATCGCTGTTTTCCTATTGCTGCTTGTATTATGGATTTTCGGCGAAAACTTCGGTATCGGTTCTACGACTGCCGCTTTCATCGGTCTTGTCGTGCTATTGCTTACGGAAGTATTGACTTGGTCCGATATCAAGCAGGAACAAGGTGCATGGGATACACTCGTTTGGTTCGCCGTGCTTGTCATGATGGCGAATTACCTGAATGAACTTGGTCTTGTACCTTGGTTCAGCGATATCATGAGTGATGTCGTAAGCACACTATCCTGGCCGGTTGCATTGCTGATTTTGGCTGTCGTGTATTTCTACTCCCATTACTTCTTTGCGAGTAACACAGCCCACGTCAGCGCGATGTATGCCGCCTTCCTTTCCGTCGTTGTGGCAGCTGGCGCGCCGCCATTATTATCAGCGTTATTGCTGGCTTTCTTCAGCAACTTGTTCGGCTGTCTGACACACTATGGCAGCGGCCCTGCCCCGGTATTCTTCGGCGCAGGCTTCGTTTCCCAGCAAAAATGGTGGGGGCTTGGTTTCCTCATCTCCATCATCCACCTTATCGTCTGGATCGGAATTGGCGGACTGTGGTGGAAACTGATCGGTCTATGGTAAAAAAAACAGGAATCCTTCACGGATTCCTGTTTTTTATTTGACTGCATACGTTTCGGCAGCTGCCGCTTTGATAAATGGACTCAAGTTCCTGACAGTATACATATGCAATTCATGCATCGCTCTTGTACATGCTGTGTAAAGCAAGGTACGCTCCGATTCATGGCCGTACGACTCATCCGAGACATCATACAATAGGACAGCATCGAATTCGATACCCTTGGCCAGATATGCCGGGATCACCGATAAACCTTTTTTGTATTGGGAAGTCGTTTCGGTAATCAGATCTGCTTCCATTTCTTCCTTGATCCAATCATGCGCTTCTTTGCTCTCCTTGCTGGTCTTGCCAATCACTGCAATCGTTTCGTAACCAGCTTCCTGCAAAGATCGGATCTTCTCCAGAATCAGCCGGCGCCTTTCCTGCTCGTCAGCTGCTTTTATCACTGTCGGCAAATCACCATCGCGGTTGAAAGGCTGTATATCCTTGGCGTTATCCAAGAGCTCCTTCGTGAAGTCGACTATCTGCCTTGTCGAACGATAGCTGCGCCACAGCTCGATTCGATGACTGTCGGCTGTATTGCCAGAGAGCACATTCTCCCCTGTCAAAGCATGCGCCTGAATCGCCTGATTGATATCACCAAGCAATGTCATCCTCGCATTCGGGAAAGCCTGCTGCAAATAGGCGAACTGGAACGCCGAATAATCCTGCGCTTCATCGATGAGCACATAACGGATGGACTTATCCGAGCGATCCCCCAGCACCTTATCACGGAAATATACGAATGGCGTCACATCTTCCCAGCTCATATATTTCCGCATGAGATTCTGCTTCGTCGTTTCATATAGCTCTGGCCACGAAGCTGGCATTTCCGGCCGTCTTTCGGCTGCCAGCATACGCAAGTATGACTTTTTGACATTGATGAAGGCATGCTTACGGACTTTCTTGATCAAGGGACGAAGCTTCCGTTCGACAACCCATTTCCGGAGAATTTCTTCTTCCTGTTTGTTCTCCTCAAAATCGTCCGTTTCTGAGCGTTCTTTCTTCTGGAGCTCGGCAAATGCTTCGACATAGTCCTCTTTTTCCATCAGCTCGACTTCTTCCCGAACCCAATCCTTCCGTGTTTCCCATTCACCCCACAGCTGGAGTTTTTCGACGATCCAAGCCGCAGTCAGCTCGGCCCGGTTGGAAATCGGCAAAGTATTGGACAGGCTGTAAAAATAAGACTGGATTTCCTGCTTGCTCACGATGCGCTGCTTACGGAAGCTGACATCCTTGAAAATGAGGCCGGCACGCTTGAATTCGTCCAGCTTGTCATCGATGTAATGCTTGAAATCCAAGCTTGCTTTATACTGGATACCAGCAAGCCTCCGCTCCTTTTCCTCCCCGGAAGCAAGCAGCATATATTCCATTTGTTCAAATGGCGTCTCGATCGTCTCCCTGCCCTCCAGCTGGGCATCCATATGGGCATAGAAAGTAGCCTGCTTCATATTATCTTCCCCAAGCTCCGGCAAGACATTGGATACATAGCTGTTGAACAGCGGGTTCGGGGACAGCAGCACGATATTCTCAGCCGAGATGCGATCGCGATAGTGATACAGCAAGTATGCCACCCGCTGCAGCGCCGCCGATGTTTTGCCGCTCCCCGCTGCACCTTGTACAATCAAATTAGCGGCAGATTCGTTACGGATGATTTGATTCTGCTCTTTCTGGATGGTCGCAACGATGCTTTTCATCTCGGTACTCGCATTCCCGCCAAGTACATACTGCAGGAGACTGTCACCGATCGTCACCCCTGTATCAAACAAAGCAACCAGCTTCCCATTACGGATGATGAACTGGCGTTTCAGCGTCATTTCCCCTTGTATCCTGCCTTCGATCGTTTCGTAGGAAGCCTCTCCAGGTGAAAAATCATAATACATGCTGGAGATCGGCGCCCGCCAATCATAGATGAGGAAATCCTCTTCCTTCTCATCCATCAGACTCGCCAGCCCGACATAGATTTCCTCCTCATGATCAGCACCCGTTTCCCGGAAATCGATACGGCCGAAATAAGGGTTGCGCTGCAAGCGGTCCAATGTTTTCACTTCATTATGGATCTGCTGATGGGTCCGCTCCCGTTCACCAAGAAGCTCAGCCTGCTGCTTCAGGCTGGCCTGCGTTTCATTCACATCATCCGGCTCATCCAGGTTGACAGTTACATCCTCCCAGAAATTCTTGCGCAAATCGATCACTTTCTCCCGGAGCCCTTGAATCATTCCTGCGGTTTTTTCCCGTTTCTTTTCGATCGTTTCCTGGACCCGGGCCACGCGGGCTTGTTCGTCCTTTAAATCCTTCTCCTCTTCAGTCATACCGGCGTCCCTCCAAAACATTTGACATTTATATTGAAATAAAGTATAATTTTATATGGTTTGCTAAATTATGTTATATTAGCAGAACATCCTCTATTTTATCATGTTCATTGTTCCCCTGCAATTTTTCTCTATCCTTCCTGCCATTTACAAGCCACCCCTTTGCATATCCCTTCCATTCGTGTGTATAATTAGTTAGGGAAACGAAATATTAATGCGAAAGAAGTGTTTTTCACATAATGACGGACGAACAGCTCGCAAAACGCAACCTGTTTATCATGTGGTTCGCCAATTTCTTCATCTCGGCGAGCTTGAGTATGATCATGCCATTCCTCTCCTTATATATTTCATCATTCGGTACATTATCCGATCGGGAGGTCCAAAGCTGGTCAGGCATCATTTTCGGGGTGACTTTTGTTACCGCATTCATATGCTCGCCATTCTGGGGGAAAATCGGCGACCGATACGGACGGAAGCTTATTTTGATCATATCTTCCTTCGGCATGGGGGTTTCCATTCTCCTGCTCGGATTCACCGAAAATGTGTGGCAGTTATTCATGCTCCGTGTATTCATGGGAATCTTCACCGGATTCATCGGAATATCCCAAGCGTTCATTTCGACACAGACTCCCAGTCACATTGCCGGACGCGTGCTCGGCACCTTACAGACCGGCAGCATCACTGGTATGCTCTTCGGTCCGATGATCGGCGGCATCCTGGCCGACAGCATCGGCTTTCATGGAACATTCCTGCTTGTATCGATAAGCGTCTTCATCTCTGCCGTACTCGTCACGTTCGGAACGAAGGAATACCCAGTGAAGGTTCAAAAAGGGGAGAAATCACATTATACTTCCAAGGAAGTGCTCACACATATCCTGAAGGATCCGATTTTACTAGTCGTACTCCTTTTAAGCTCATTGATCCAGATTGCCAATTTCAGCGTCCAGCCAATCCTATCTTTATATGTCCGGGAACTGCATGGGCCTGAGAATCTAGCATTCTACTCCGGTATTGCCTTTTCGGCAGCCGGACTGGGAAATCTGCTCATGACAAGGACTTGGGGAAAGCTTGGCGACCGCATCGGATATGTCAAGATCCTGATAGGACTCATCATTGCCGCAGGTATCGTTTATATACCCGGTGCAATGGTCGGCTCGGTCTGGGAACTAGCAATCATCCGCCTGCTTCTGGGCATGGCCATCGGCGGTATCATCCCGCTGCGAGTCGCTTACATCCGGCATGCCGCTCCGCTTACCATGCAAGGAGAAGTACTCGGATATAATAACAGCCTTCGGTTCCTCGGGAACTTCATCGGTCCGATATTGGGCGGTATGATGGCTGGTTATTTCGGCTTCTCGGCCGTTTTCTATATGACAAGCGCCCTGCTTATCATTTGCGGTATCACATTGCTTACTGCTCATATTAAAAATGGCCGCTCACGGGCGGAGACTTCTTCCATTTAAAAAGGATTGCCGAACATCGGCAATCCTTTTTTTTTACATATTGAAGCTGCGGACAGCAATCGCTTCGATCTCCACTTTCGCCCCTTTTGGCAGTTTGGAAACCTCCACGGTCGCACGTGCCGGATATGGCTCGGACAAATGGCGTCCATACACTTCATTCACGGCTGCAAAATCATCCAACGAGGTAAGGAATATCGTTGTCTTGACAACTTGATCGAATGACAAATTCGCTTCCTCCAAAATAGCAGACAGATTCTTCATCACTTGATCCGTCTGTTCCTCGATACTGTCTGCCATCTCCCCTGTAGCCGGATCCAGCGGGATCTGCCCTGAAATATAAACTGTCCCGGCTGTTTCCACTGCCTGGGAATATGGACCGATCGCTTGTGGTGCTTTGTCGGTTTGAATGATATTACGCATACGTATCTCCCCTATTTAAAATAGATTTTTGAAGAAGTCACCAATCGACTTGAAGAAATCCTTCACACTTTGCCAGAAGCCTTCATTTCCAGCTACTTCATCTATCTTGTCCTGGATCGTCCCGGCAATATCATCCAGCTGTGATTTCACACCTTCGAAATCGATATCCAGCTGGCGCATCTTATCGAAAAGATCGATAAGCAGCTGACGATCTTCATCGCTTAAGCTGATTTCCAGCTTGCTCAGCTGGTCGGAAACGATCTGCTCGACATCTTCGCGCGTGGCAGGGTTCTGCTCCGCAATTTCCTGTTTGATATCCGTTAAAAGCTGCGTGACTTTCTCGTTATCCAGCCCTTCCTTCTGCGCCAAATCCGTCGCCAGATCGAGCTCATCATTGGCAACTTCCGTCCGTTCCGGATCCAGGTTGCCATCTGCTGTATCATAGGCTTTATAAATACCGGTCAAAGCGGAATGACCGCTGACTTTCACCGGGGAAGCGACTTCCACTGTAGCATCCTCGATACCAGCAGTAAGCAATGCGTTCTTATACATATCGACTGTCACCTGCGTGATATTGTCAGGCGTGACAATCTGGACATCCAGTCCGTGGCCTTCATCTTCCCTTGTGATCATTGCCGAGGAATACATCCTGGAATTGGCATCCCCATCTATGTACTTCACGATATCCTCGGCAGTAACCGGAATTTCCTCTACATTATCTGTATTTGTAACACCAAGGTCTTCCCTGACCTGTTCTTTTTGTGCTTCTGATAACGAATCTCCAACTACGACAATCGGCAAGCCGAATTTCTCATTGATACTATCCGTGTTCTTTCCTGTATTTGCGGATACAACATCGGAAAAGGCAAAGCTGAGCATCAGGACCAATGCTGCACATGCCATCATGCTTTTGGTTAACCTTCTCATGGAATGATCCACCTTTTCTTCAAAATGGTCTTGCTTTCCTCATTATAAGCTTTTATGGAAATAAATAAAGTCTTAACTTGTCCTGCGTCCCTGGTCGTATATCCCCAAAAAGCACAGACAAGCAAAAAGGCCGCATCCTTGACCGATGCAGCCCTTTCATTAAGCACGTTTCTGAACAGAACCATCCTTCTTGTGGATGATCGTCTCTGTTCCTTTATTTTTTGCAATCTCCTTGGCCCGCTTCACAGCGTCCTGTTTTTTATCAAATACCTGGGACGGCCGTTTCGAGCCCTTGGCTTGAACTGCCCAGCCATCATCATGAGGCACGACCTCCTCCGCATTGTCTATCAAATCCGGATTACTGCCAGATCCATCAGAATCACGTTCTGTCGGATCATCATTTTCCATGAAGTCCCTCACTTCGCTTTCGGAGGCATTCTCATGCCACTCTTTCGCCTGACTGGTCGCAATCGGAATGGCCCTGCTTTCATCATAGCCTTCATCCACCATCGCATTGGCAATCTCAATAACTTTCTTTTTGACTGGTTTGTCCAAATTTTTCAGCGAAGCAGGATAGTCGTCCATCGTCCATGGCATGCTAAAAACTCCTTTGCGATTGTTTATATAGTCCCTATTCCCCTCCCTGTGACCATGAAACGCGAAAAGCAAATGAGTTGTGTAAGTTCCTGCCGCCGTCTTACAATTATCGTATTATCAAAAGGAGATGATGCCCCATGGCGAAAAATGAAGAAATCCAATTGGCAGAACGTCCGGAAGGCATGCCGACGAAAGATACTTTTCGTTTTGTCGAAACAGAAATCCCAGCACTCGAGGAAGGACAAGTGCTCATCAAAAGCATCTATATCAGTGTCGATCCATATATGCGCGGCCGGATGAATGATACGAAATCCTACGTGCCTCCGTATGAGCTGGATGCACCGATTGCTGGCGGTATTGTCGGTCAAGTTACCGAATCCACATCGGATAAGTTCCAAAAAGGCGATTTTGTACTCGGCAATTTGCCTTGGGCCCGTTATAACGCAGCGGATCCGAATAACCTGCAAAAGGTCGATCCCGATCTCGGCCCAATCTCTACGGCATTAGGTGTACTGGGCATGCCGGGTCTCACTGCGTACTTCGGTTTGATGGATATCGGCGAACCAAAAGCCGGTGAAACGGTCGTCGTTTCCGGAGCAGCTGGCGCAGTCGGATCCACCGTCGTCCAGATTGCCAAAATCATCGGTGCCCGCGTCGTCGGCATCGCCGGATCCCCCAAAAAACTCGACTATGTCAAACATACACTTGGCGCCGATGAAGTCATCAATTATAAAGAAGACGATGTAGCGAAAGCTCTTGAGAAAGCCTGCCCTGACGGCGTGGATGTCTATTTCGACAACGTCGGCGGCCCAGTGTCAGACGCAGTCTATCCATTGCTTAATGCACATGCCCGCATTCCGCTTTGCGGCAGCATTTCTTCTTACAACAAAAAAGAAGATCAAGGACCACGCGTCCACGGCTACCTCGTCAAATCGAAAGCCAAAATGCAAGGCTTCATCGTCGGCGACTATGGCGATCGCTTCGCCGAAGGAAAGAAACAGCTGTCCGAATGGTTCAAGCAGGACAAGCTTACATTCGAAGAAAATGTCGTGGAAGGCTTTGAGAATGTGCCCGATGCTTTCCTTGGATTGTTCAAGGGAGAGAATTTAGGGAAACAATTAGTGAAAGTGGCAGAAGAGGAATGATGCAAAAGCCTGACAGCTTGTACACTGTCAGGCTTTTTTCTTTAATCGTTCTCTACTATTTGGATAAGGTTGCCGCATGTATCGTCAAAGACAGCCAATGTGACTTGTCCCATTTTGGTTGGTTCTATTGTAAACTTCACACCTTGGTCCAATAACCGTCTATACTCTGATTCAATATCTGAAACACCAAACATAGTTACTGGGATGCCTTGCATAAACAACTTTTCTTGATACTCCTTGGCTATCGGATTATTATTCGGTTCCAATAAAAGTTCAGTACCTTCTTGCTCATCAGGAGAAACTAGAGTTATCCATCTGAATTCTCCAGCTGGCTCGTCATGCTTTTTTACAAACCCGAGTGTTCCCGTATAAAATTCCAATGCTTTGTCTTGATCTTCTACAAATATACTCGTAACAATGATTTTCAAATTGTTTTGCCTCCTTTGTATTGACACCTTGCTAACATGCTGAGATCCGTCGGTAATACCATTCATTCTATCTTCACTCTGATGATTCTAATCACTATAAATTATACCACCCGAACAATATACTCCTTCACCATTTCCACTAATTCCATTAATAGCATGCACTAAAAAAGGCACCCCACTTCAGGGATGCCTTTTCCTAAACTCTTTTAATCATAATGATTTATTCTTCCTATGATTATACAATTTATCACTGCTTATCTATTATCCACTTTCTCCGGATACATATCATGATTCATCATGCGATGATCTGCCATCTGCTCATACTTCGTGCCTGGGCGGCCGTAGTTGACGTATGGATCGATGCTTATTCCACCGCGTGGTGTGAACTTGCCCCATACTTCGATGTAGCGCGGGTTCATCAGTTCCTTCAGGTCGTTCAGGATGATGTTCATGCAGTCTTCGTGGAAATCACCATGGTTGCGGAAGCTGAATAGGTACAGCTTCAGCGATTTGCTTTCCACCATCTTCTCATCCGGGATGTAGCTGATGTACACCGTACCGAAGTCCGGCTGATTCGTGATCGGGCATAGTGTCGTGAATTCCGGGCAATTGAATTTCACGAAGTAATCACGGTACGTGTGTTTATTATCAAAGGTTTCGAGAACCTCAGGTTTGTAATCGAAATCGTAGACATTGTTTTTGTTGCCAAGCAATGTTATGTCTTCCATTTCTTCTGGCTTTCTTCCTGCCATTTGTATTCCTCCTTGCTGCTTTTTAACAAGCGCTCCTTATTATAAAGGATTTTGTCCATTTTGTCTCATGAAGCTGATGACTTCATCATTTGTCGGCATGCCGGCTTGTGCACCTGGGAAGCCTATCTGCAAGGCTGCTGCTGCGTTGGCATAGCGGCAAGCTTCATCCAGCGGACTGCCGCTTGCCAGCTTAAGTGCAAGTGCAGCGTTGAATGTGTCTCCGGCTCCGGTCGTGTCAACTGGCTCGACGGAAAAAGCCGGTACACGCCCGCCGCTATACACAATGCCCTCTTCCCCTTTTGTGATGACAAGCTTATCGGTATATTCCTTTAATGCCTTTTGTATATCGTCAAAAAGAATGGCAGCCTCTGATTCATTCGGCGTGATGTACGCTGCCTGATCGATGACCTCGCGGGAAAGCAGCTGTGCTGGTGCAGGATTCAGTATGTATGGTACATCCGCCTCCTGACAGCATTTGGCTGCAGCTGCCACTGACTCGAGCGGAATCTCCAATTGAATCAGGACCATGTCGCTTTCTGCGATGACACTCCGTTTCGTTCCGATATAATCCGGTGTGAGCTGAAAATTGGCTCCCGGGATGACAGTGATGCTGTTATCTCCATCCACCACCTGGATGACGGCAACACCCGAAGAAGTGCCCGCTCTGCCAATATGCTCCGTCCGGACCCCTTCCCGGCGGAGAACCTGCGTGAGCTCATCCCCGAAAGGATCCCGACCGACCATACCGATCATGGCGACATCCGCCCCTAGCCTGGCGGCAGCGACAGCTTGATTGGCACCTTTACCGCCAGGGAAAGTTTCAAAGCGCTCCCCCAGTATTGTTTCACCAGCTGCAGGACGTTTAGCTGAGGTGGCAGTCAAATCCATATTCAGACTGCCGATTACCGTTATCTTCGGTACCATGCCCAGTCCTCCTTTTAAAATACGATCGTTTTATTGCCGAATACAATCACGCGATCATCCACATGCCATTTGATTGCACGCATGAGTACACTGCGTTCGACAAGACGTCCGACACGCTTCAGATCTTCCGCTTTATCCTTATGATTGACCCGATGGATATCCTGCTCGATGATCGGACCTTCATCCAGATCCGATGTCACGTAATGGCTTGTTGCCCCGATCAGCTTCACCCCCCGTTCAAAGGCACGCTCATATGGTTTGGCGCCGATGAAGGCTGGAAGGAAGCTATGATGGATATTGATGATTTTATTTTTATAATTCTCCAGGAATGCAGGTGTCAGGATCTGCATATACCTCGCGAGAATGACGGTGTCGATATCATATTGCGCCAACAGCTCAAGCTGCTGACGCTCTGCTTGCTGACGGATATCCTTATTGGCAGGGATATGGTGGAAGGGGATATCATGGGCTTCCGCCAGTTCACGCGCATCCTCATGATTGCTGACGATCACTGCAAGGTCGGCCATGAGGTTGCCGCTTTGATACTCCCAAAGAATCTCCTGCAGGCAATGCAATTCCTTCGATACGAACAGAGCCAGTTTTTTCAGGTCGCGTACACGCACAAGCTGCCACTCCATCCGGAAATGCTCCGCTATCTGCCGGAAGCCTTGCTCCAGCATCTGCTGCGTATCGCCGTCCTGTCGGCATTCGAATTCAATCCGAAGGAAGAACTCCCCTCCATCCGGATCGGTTGTATATTGATTGGATTCCATGATATTTGCTTGCTGTTTATAAAGGAACTCGGAAACTGCTGCGACAATTCCCGGCTGATCAGGACAGGAAATGACGATCCGATATCTGTTTTCATTCTGCTGCTGGAAAGCTTTGATTTTTTCTAGATAATGTGCGGACATGGCTAACCTCCTAATATTCTTCTATCTTAACGATTGTAACTTATTTCGACAACAGAAAATCATGACAAAAAAATACGATCCCAACTAGTCTGGAATCGTATGTATTGTATGGGGGATGCGTCTCTTTATACATCTGCGATCTGCTTCAAGGCCTCGATACAGAAATCCACTTCCGCCCTGGTTGTATTAAGCGGCGGCAGGATCCGCAGCACCTGCTCACCAGCTACCAGAACAAGCAACCCGAGCTCCCGGGCCTGATGCACAAGCTCGATCGCTTTCCCTGTCGTACCAAGGCCAAGCAGCAAGCCCTTCCCGCGCACATCCGTGAACGCACCGGACTCGGCAGCGATCGTTTCCAGCTTACCCCGGAAGTAATCCGCGGTCTCTTGCACTTCCCTCAAAAATGCAGGATTTGTGATCACTTCCAAGGTGGCCTTCCCAGCTGCAGCCGCCACAGGATTACCTCCGAAAGTGCTGCCGTGGCTGCCGGCTTCAAATGCTTGCGCCGCTTTCCCCGAAGCAAGCATAGCTCCGATCGGGATGCCCGAAGCCAGCCCTTTCGCGGTAGTCAGCACATCCGGCTCCACCTCATATTGCTCATAGGCATAAAGCGTACCAGTACGCCCGACGCCAGTTTGCACTTCATCCAGCATGAACAGGACATCGTTTTCCTTACAAATCCGTTCCACTTCCTTCACCCATGCAGGATCGGCAGGGATCACGCCGCCTTCCCCTTGGACGAGCTCCAATAAAACGCCGCATGTATCAGGTCCGATCAGCTCATCCAGGGCTTCTACATCATTATAAGGAAGATATCGGAAGCCCTGTGCCAGCGGGGCGAAGTTTTTTTGGATCTTTTCCTGCCCCGTTGCTGCCAGTGTCGCGAGCGTCCGGCCGTGGAATGATCGGCTGAACGTGACGACCTCGAAAGCCTTGGTTCCCTTTACCTTCTGGGCATAGCTGCGTGCCAGCTTGATTGCTGCTTCATTCGCCTCTGCACCACTATTGCCAAAAAATACTTGATCGGCAAATGTACAGCTCGCCAGCTGTTCTGCCAGCTGTTCCTGAATCGGGATATGATAAAGGTTGGAACAATGCCAAAGAGTATCCAGCTGCTCCTTGACAGCTTCTTTGACGGCTGCCGGGGCATGCCCTAAATTGCAAGTAGCGATTCCGGCAGTGTAATCAAGATATCGTTTGCCTTTATCATCCCAGACATAGCTCCCTGCCCCTTTTGTAATGGAAATCGGAAACCTGCTGTAAGTCGGCATGACAGATGAAATAGCTGTATTCGTTTCAGACATGATGGGCCTCCCCTGATAATGTGATGGTTGTTCCTGCGACTTTACCTTCCACCAGCTGCAACAAACTGTCTGCTGCAAGGCCATTGACGATGGTGACTTTCCCAGCCCCATGCACCAAAGCTTCCAATGCTGCACGCACCTTCGGGATCATACCGTCTTTGATGAGTCCATCATCGATCATCTGCTTCAATTCCCTGTCCGTTACATCGGTGAGCATTTGCTTCTTTCCTTGCTCCTGGCGATAAATTCCCGGAATGTCGCTTATGAAGCATAGCTCTGCATGCAGTGCCCGCGCGATGGCTGATGCCGCAAGGTCGGCGTTGATGTTGAAGCGGGAATTGCCTTCCCCTCCAGCCAGCGGTGAGATGACCGGAATATTACCCTGGGAAACAATCTGTTCGATCAAAGCCGTATTCACTTCTGTCACGGTGCCGACAAGGCCGAGCTTATCCGCATTCGCAACAGGTTCTGCATACAGCAGCTTGCCGTCCAGCCCGCTTACGCCATAGGCATCGGTCCTGGCCATCAGCTTTCGTACCAGATACTTGTTCACCGCCCCGCTCAGTGCCATCTCGACCACATCAAGCACCTCTTCGGTCGTCACCCGCAAACCGTCGACGAATTCCGTCTTTACCCCTGTCTGCTGCAGCAGGTCATTGATCAGCTTCCCTCCTCCATGCACAATGACAGGCTTCCAATCACCCTGCTTTTGAATAGCCGCGATATTATCATAGAAATTATCAGGCAGCTGATCGATGATGCTGCCGCCGCATTTTATAACCAGGAATTTCATCCAGCCTCCCCCTTTACGTCCGATAGGAAGCATTGATTTTGACATAATCGTATGACAAATCACAGCCCCAGGCAGTCGCTTCCCCATCTCCATCCTGCAGATCGATCGTGATCAGGACCGTTTCCTGTTTCAAGTGTTTGCTAGCTTCTGCTTCATCGAACACCACGGGACTGCCGTTCTGGACGACCACGCTATCTCCAAGCCAAACCGAGATCTTATCAGGGGAGAAGGAGGCACCGCTGTATCCTGCTGCCGTAATGATACGGCCCCAATTCGGATCAGCTCCATATACTGCTGCTTTCACCAGGCTGGAGGCGACGACTGCCTTGCCTATCTTTCTCGCCTCTGCTTCGGATTTGGCATTCTGTACACGAACCTCGACGAGCTTCGTGGCTCCTTCTCCATCACGAGCGATTTTCTTTGCTAATTCTTGCGAGACATATTGGAAGGCCGCGGAAAATTTCTCCCATTCTGGATGTGACGGGGTCAGCTCTTTATTGCCTGCTTTTCCGTTTGCCAGTGCAAGCACCATATCGTTCGTGCTCGTATCTCCATCAACCGTGATCATATTATAGGATCCATCCGTCGTTTTTTTCAGCAGCTGTTCCAGCGTATCACTTGGAATAGCGGCATCCGTCGTCACGAACGCCAGCATCGTCGCCATATTTGGATGAATCATGCCTGATCCTTTGGCAGCCCCGCCGATGGTGATCGGCATGCCATCTATTTCCACGCTGACAGCAATCTGCTTTGTGCATGTATCCGTCGTCAGGATGGCTGTGGCGAATTCATCTGCCTTGCCGGCCCCTTTTATCGCATGGATACCCGACATCACTTTATCCATCGGCAGCTGGACACCAATCAACCCAGTCGATGCTACCGCCGCATGCTGGGTTTGAATCCCGAGCTTCTCAGCAAAAGCTTTACGCATCGCATAAGCATTCGCCAAGCCTTCTTCTCCTGTACAAGCATTGGCAATCCCGCTATTGACCACAATCCCCTGCAGTTTGCCCTCGAAACCGATGCTTTCCTCCGTCACAAGAAGCGGAGCTGCCCGAAAAGCATTCAACGTATATACTCCCGCAGCAGCTGCTGGAGATTCCGAAGAGACCCACCCCAGATCCAGTTTGTTATGCTTGCGGATGCCGATGGCGACACCACCTGCCTGGAAGCCAGCCGGGCTTGTGATCGTTCCGTTTTCTATAACTGTGTAGTCCGCCTGTTCTGTCTTTATCATTTGATCCCTCTCCTTTATGGATAAACCGGCAGCATCCGTAGACCTGTTGTCTGCTCCCAGCCCTGCATGATATTCATGTTCTGGATGGCCTGACCTGCCGCTCCTTTTACCAGATTGTCGATGACTGAAACGATAGTCAGCCTATTTGTCCGTTTATCCAAGTGCAACCCGATATCACAGAAATTACTTGTTGCCACTTCCTTAGTCGCCGGCCATGTGCCCTGAGGCCTGATTCGGACAAATGGGTGAGCTTCATAATAAATTTCATATGATTCCAATAATTCTTCCTCTGATGATTCCGTTTGCAGATCGGCATAAATGGTTGCCATGATTCCGCGGGTCATCGGCACCAGCTGTGTGGAAAAACTGACAGGCTGCTGCGAACCACCCGCTTCTGCCAACAGCTGTTCGATTTCAGGGATATGCTTATGCTCGCCTAGCTTATAAGCTTTCATATTTTCATTGATTTCACTATAGTGCGCGATGGCATTCGGGGACTTTCCCGCTCCGGATAGACCTGACTTGGCATCGATGATGATAGATGCCGGATCGATCAGGCCATTATGTACAGCCGGCAACAAACCAAGCAAGGACGCAGTCGGATAACAGCCAGGATTGGCTACAAAGTCCGCTTCCGCTATCTCTTTTTCATTCCATTCAGGCAATCCGTAAACGGCCTTTTCCAATAGTGCCAGTGAAGCTGGCTTCACTTTATACCACTGTTCGTAAACTGCAGGGTCCTTCAACCGGAAATCCCCCGCCAAATCCACACAGCGGATACCCGCCTCGACCAGCTGCGGGAGCAACTCCCTGCTCACCCCTGGCGGAGCCGCAAAGAATGCAAAGTCCACTTGCTCTTTCAGGGCTGCAACATCAAATGCCTCCATTTTCCCTTTTATGAAACCGTCCGTGTGCGGATACAATTCCGTCAATGATTTACCCGCACTGGAATGGGAGATGATTGCCTTCACTTCTGCATATGGATGTATATGTAAAAGCCGAAGCAATTCCACCGCTCCATAACCTGTACCGCCAATTATTGCGACTTTCACGAATGTAACCTCCTGTGAACAAGTATGAATTAGTTAGTAATTATACTTTAGTGTGCATTTTTATTCAATGGGTAAGATGAAAATTTAACCTGTGCACCCTTCCTGCAATCCTTCCAGACTTCAAATGATGTTCTCATAGCCATCTGGTAGTTTCCATCAGAGGAAAAGATATTTCAGTTTTGATGGAAAGGGCAGTTTCTCCTTAAAATCATTGCACTTGCCATGCAATATGTTATACTGCTACCAAGCAATATTGTAAGCGTTATCATATATAACGCTTGCACTTTTCTGCTGCTGCTGTAAAATTTGGTATGGCAAATTGCTAGATAAAGGAGAATGGGCCTATGCGATCGAAAAAAACACTCATCCATGCTGCAGTAGATATCAATCAGACTGCGAATCAGTTTAAATCAAGCATTGTACTAGTGATGGATAATAAAGTGGTAGATGCCAAAAGTATGCTGGGGCTGTCCAATAGTGTACTGACGTCAGATTTCTTCCGCTTGGAGATATATGGTGAAGACGCCGAGGAGGCAAAAAAGGCGATGCGGGATGTATTTTTAAGTAACGGTCTGCCTGTGGAAATCAGTAATAAATAATACCGAAAAAAGACAGCTCCCGCATGCAGGGCTGTCTTTTTTCATTAAGGCCGGGAAGGCTTCGGAATGATGGTATTCCGCAGCTGACCAATTCCCTCGATTTCGATTTCGACAACGTCTCCCTCTTTTAAGAATTGCGGAGGGTCCATGGCGAATCCGACACCATTCGGCGTTCCTGTCATGATTACATCCCCAGGCTCCAATGTCATGATGCCCGAGATAAAGGACACTAAGTGCGGAACCGGGAAGATGAGGTGCTTCGTATTGGAATCCTGTCGTTTTTCCCCATTGACGAATGTCCGTATCGAGAGGCTGGATACATCCTCTATTTCATCGGCAGTGACTAGATGCGGACCCATCGGCGCACTGCGATCCAGTGTTTTCCCTTGCAGGAATTGCGGAGTGCGCCGCTGCAGGTCCCGGGCCGATACATCATTGGCAACCGTATATCCCGCTATGTAGTCCAGCGCCTCGCTTTCCGGTACTTCTTGCGCCCTTCTTCCGATGATGACAGCAAGCTCCCCTTCATAGTCAAGCTTTTCAGTCAGCTTCGAATGATATACACCTTGTTCATGTGCACAGACGGCATTGGAGAACTTTCCGAAAAGTACCGGATATTCCGGCAGCTCACGCCCCATTTCCTCGATATGATCCCGATAATTCAAACCGACACAGACAATCTTGCCAGGCTTGGGTACAGGAGGTCCGAGCTTGACTTCTTCCGCTCTGTACTGCACTTCCTCCAGTCCTTCCGCCAATGCAAATGCTTCTGCCCGAAAAGCACGTTTCATTGCATGGGGACCCATGCTGTAGAAAGCGTTCGGATCGGCAGGAAGCAGACTCTCGACCGTCATCGCCAAATCCGCCTCCTGCTCTGCCAGGAGATACTGACGGTATGCTTCTTGTAAATCGATGATACGTCCTTCTGCCCTGCTGCCGATCCGATACGGATTAAGATCTTTGCCAACTTTATAAGCTACCAGCCTCATCCAAATCCTCTCCTTTTTTCGAATACTCAAAATTGAATCTCTCTTTCTATGATATAGTAAGAAAGTCAGACAGCATAGAAGAAAGGGAGTCATACTAATGAAAAACGTTTATTTGAATCACGATGGCGGAGTAGACGATCTGATTTCACTATATCTTTTATTGAAAATGGAGAATGTGCGCCTCATCGGCTGTTCTGTCATTCCGGCAGACTGCTATTTGGAGCCTGCTCTGTCGGCGAGCCGAAAAATCAATGATCGCTTTGGCAGTGCCGAAACACTTGAGATTGCGGCATCTACTTCACGAGGCAAAAACCCATTTCCGAAAGATTGGCGCATGCACGCCTTTTTTGTCGATGCCCTGCCGATTCTCAACGAGCATCTGCCAGTTCGTACAAAGGTTGCCGAGAAACCAGCCCATCTGGATATGATAGATAAATTGAAAGCCCAGGAAGAGAAAACAACCCTTATCTTCATCGGACCGCTTACTGACTTGGCTCGTGCTTTGGAAATCGATCCCTCCATCGTGCAGCATATCGAGAAGCTTGTATGGATGGGCGGCACATTGCTTCCGACAGGAAACGTCGAAGAGCCAGAGCATGATGGAACAGCAGAATGGAATGCTTTTTGGGATCCGGAAGCGATGGACATCGTTTGGAAAAGTGACATACTAATTGACATGGTAGCGCTGGAAAGCACCAATCAAGTACCGTTGACTGTGGATATCCGGGAAGAATGGGCACGCAACCGCAAGCATGAAGGTGTGGATTTCGTCGGTCAAAGCTATGCTGCCGTACCGCCGCTCGTACACTTTGAGACAAATTCGACGTATTATTTATGGGATGTGCTTACGACAGCTTCTGTAGGCAACAGTTCATTGGTGCAGAAAAAGGCTGTCCGAGTAAGCGTCGAGGCTAACGGCCCTTCGCAGGGACGTACATATGAAGATAAAAACGGAAAGGAAATCCAATTGGTGCATGATGTGGATCATGATGCTTTCTTCTCTTATATCCTCTCCTTGATGAAAGCATAATCGAGCCTTGTTTCATATAATTGGTATCGCATATATACAATAAATTTGTTATACTATTCCGTGGTTGTTATCCACATGTGGATAACCTAATATGTTCGAAACGGAAAGAAGGCAGATTAGAGATATGTATATGGATTACCATCATCACACGAATAACTCAATCGATTCCAAAGCTGTCATGCAGGATGTGTGCGAACAGGCGATCAGCAAGGGAATCAAAGAAATTTGTTTCACCGAGCATTTTTCCGTAAATCCGGATGCACCGACCTACGGGCATATGGATTTCGCTAAATATCAGCAGGATATCAGGGATTCCCAGGAATCCTACGGTGATCAATTGACCATCAAGATGGGGATTGAATTATGCGAGCCGCATTTGATGATGGATGTATACGAGAAAGAGCTTAGCCCCATTCCATTTGATTTCATCATGGGGTCTGTGCATAATATCAACAACCAAAAACTGAGGCTGCATTTGCGTGCGAATCGGGATACCTTCTATGATGACTACTTCGCGGAAATGTACAAGCTTGTTTCTGATGCGGATATCGACGTACTCGCACATATCGATTTGATGAAGCGGTATGCTGTCCAGGAAGGGCATGAGGTTTATGTATTTGAGCAGTATAAGGACCAGATTGCCGCTATATTGGAAAAAGCGATACAGCGCGGTATCGGTATCGAAATCAACACATCGGGCCTCCGGAGTACCCTTGGAGAAGCTCTTCCGACACCGCAAATTGTATCGCTTTACCGTGATTTAGGCGGACAGATCCTGACACTTGGCTCCGATTCCCATAAGGCCGAGACAGTCGGCGCCGGTATAAAAGAGGCACAGCAAATAGCGAAGCAATGCGGTTTCACCCATATATATCAGTTTGATAAACGCGAGCCAAAAGCTGTATCTCTAGGCTAATATTTCTTTTCATTACGCAATTTTTGTTTGATGAATGCCTTGAATTGCTCATCCTGGCCATCCGGCAGCAATGCCGCATGGCCAGGATTTTGCATGTACGCCTCTTCATCGCTCCATAGCTCCCTTTTCAGGACCCGCAGCCTTACATAATAAAACATCAGTTTGAGATCAAGCCACATCTCTTCTTTGAAGAATTCAAATACTTCTGCCTGGCTTGCTGTCGTCTCCTCTTTCTTCTGCGCAATCGCATACTGCGCCTGTACGACTTTGTTTAGATGCTGTTCCATCAATTCTTGTTCTGCCGTCGTGAATGTACCCTTGCCGATCGTCTCATCCAGCAGTTTTTCCGCTTCGGCTGTATGCTTCAATATGGTCTGCTGTTCCTGCCGAATCGTATCCAGAAGCTCAAAGAATCTGGCAAATGCTTGCTGAATGATATCCGTTGCCAGATGCATGACGTTCTTTTCAACAGCCTCCAGCAGCTGACGAAAAGAGTGATAGCGATTATCCGTCAATTTGACGCCATTATCGGAAGTCAGTCTCCGTATCATCTGGACGCTGGTCATATACCGATAATAACGGGCTGCCAGTTCTTCCACTTCGTCCTGTGCAGGTATCCTGCCGTCCTCTGCTACAAGCAAATGCTCGTTGCTTGGCATGAACGTGAAATAATAATGGATTGGTATCTGGCTGTCCTTGCAGACTGCAGGACAAACGTCAATCCGTTCATCGTCCTGTTGGCGGCTGCGCTCGGATGCAGCAGCCACCGGCTCTGGTAGCGTTTCTTTTGTAATCATGCTTTTTCCTCCGTTCTTTCCTGCTTATAGCTAGTATTTCACAAATTCCCCTAACTCAATCCTACCTTATTTCCCTATTCTTTTGTAAGCAGTTTCATTCCATCCATAAAAAACGACAGCCCTATACGGGCTGTCATTCGGTTTTAGCAGTTCTCGGCAGAATCAAGACTTCGACTCGGCGGTTCTTCTCCCTGCCTTCTGCTGTATCATTCGATGCTATCGGCTTGTACTCTCCGTACCCTTTGGCGCTGAACCAGCGCGGATCAAGCTTATCATTCTCCAATACCAGCTTCATGAAGTTGACAGACCTCATCACGCTGAGCTCCCAGTTGGAGTTATACGATGACGTGCTGATCGGTACGTTATCGGTATGTCCGCTGATGATCACTTCCCGGGGCGGATCCATGACAAGTAAGTCGGAAATCTCTTTTGCAATCTCCTCATCCTTGACACTGACCTCACTGCTTCCGGAGTTGAACAGGACATTATCATTGATCGTCAGCAGCAAGCCCTCGTCCGTCAAATCGGTCGAGAACTTATCACTAAGATCCTTATCCTCGATATAGGTCTCGATTTTCTTCTGGATTTTCTTCAGTTCTTCCCTCTCCGCTGCTTCCAAGTCAGCTTCGCTATCCTTCTCTTTTTCTGTATCCTCCGCAGCTTCTTTCTTTTCTTCCTCATCATTTTGATCGCTCACAGCAGAGCTCGTTTCATTTTCCGGTGTCATGTTCGTATTGGAATCCAATAACCCTTCACCGCCATGAACGATACTGCTGAAAGTATCAGAAATCTGATTGAACTTCTGCGCATCAATCGAGCTGCTTGCAAAAAGGACGATGAACAGCGCCAGCAGCAGGGTCAGAAGATCGGCATACGGAAGCAGCCAGGATTCATCCACATGTTCTTCATGCTTTTTGCGCTTGCGCTTACGGCTCATACTGCCACTTCCTCTTCGGCTTCGGCGAATTCAGCTTTTTCCTTGCCAGGCAAGTACGCCAGAAGTTTTTGTTCCAGCATGCGCGGCGTCTCCCCTTCCAATATGGAGAGGATACCTTCTATCATCAGCAGCTTATGCTGCACTTCCTGCTGGGTCTTGCGCTTCAGTTTGTTGGCGATCGGGTGGCAGATGACATATCCGGTGAAAATCCCCATCAGGGTCGCAACAAAAGCAGCGGCAATTGCATGACTCAGCTTATCGATATCCGAAATATCCCCAAGGGCCGCAATAAGACCGATAACGGCTCCCAAAACCCCCAGTGAAGGTGCATAGGTACCGGCCTGTGTGAAGATAGCAGCACCAATTGCATGCCGCTCCTCCAGCGCATCGACTTCTTCATTCAGCACATTGCGGATATATTCCGGTGATTCTCCATCGACAGCCATGCTCAGTCCATTACGCAAAAAGTCATCTTCTACATCACGAGCGCTATTCTCCAGTGCCAGCAGTCCTTCCTTCCGACTGATCTGCGACCATTCCGAGAACATACGTACAAGCTCTTTTGTGTCGAACTCCTGCTTATTCTTAAAAACTACGCCCAGCAGTTTCGGGAATCGTTTCAATTCATTTCCCGGAAATGCCAAAGTAACCGAGGCCGCTGTACCGACTATGATGATCAGTATGGCCGCAGGATTGATAAGAGCGGTTGGACTTACGCCTTTCAATACCATACCGACTCCGACAGCAACTAAGCCCAATATGACACCAATGATTGATGATTTATCCATATTTCCATTCTCCTAAAAATTTTTGATTACTCTTAATATCGGATACATTCATAAAATCTGTATGTTTTTTCATAAACTTTACGTTTCTTTTCCAGCCTAAGAGGAAATCAGTAACAAAAGTGTCATATTTAGATTCATCCGTATATACTCTACAGCTTTACCTAAGGCTATCTTGAGAGTGAATGGACACGATTGGCAGGAAGACAAGTGACAAAGGTAGTGTTTGTTTGTATTGTGTAATCGATTACATAGCGAGTAAGATAAAAACAAGCACTATATAATTCATCATTTGTCCACATATAAAAGGGGGAAAAAGCATGGCACAGGAAAAAACCAGTGTCCGCGCTCGAGTTCAAAAGTTCGGTTCTTATTTGAGCAGCATGGTCATGCCGAACATCGGCGCATTTATCGCATGGGGTCTTATTACCGCATTATTCATACCAGATGGGTATTTCCCGAATGAAACGATTGCAGCAATCGTAGATCCTTCGATCACGTATTTGCTCCCGCTGCTGATCGGTTTTACCGGCGGTCGTCTCGTCCATGATATTCGAGGCGGTGTCGTCGGGGCCATCGTCACAATGGGGGCGATTGTCGGCTCGCCGGATACACCGATGTTCCTGGGAGCGATGGCAATGGGGCCGCTTGGCGGATATACCATCAAGCTATTTGACCAGTATATCGGTTCCAAAGTGCGCTCCGGCTTTGAAATGCTGGTCAACAACTTCTCTGCAGGTATCATCGGCGGCGCTTTGGCAATCGGCGCTATCTACTTTGTAGGTCCGCTGCTTGAAGGATTGACAAATATATTGGCAGCCGGCGTTGACTGGCTTGTAGGACTGGGTCTCCTCCCGCTTGTCAACATATTGATCGAACCAGCAAAAGTATTGTTCCTTAACAATGCAATCAACCATAGTATTTTCACACCGCTTGGCCTGGAGCAATCGGCAGAAGTCGGCAAATCCATTCTTTTCCTATTGGAAGCCAACCCAGGCCCAGGATTGGGTATCCTGCTTGCATTCATCATTTTTGGAAAAGGAAGCGCAAGAGCATCAGCACCAGGTGCAGCTATCATCCATTTCTTCGGGGGGATCCATGAGATCTACTTCCCGTATATCCTGATGAAACCATTCCTGATTGTAGCGGCAATCGGCGGCGGTGTAACCGGAACGCTTATATTCTCCCTGATGGATGTCGGCCTTCGCGCCGCGGCTTCACCAGGCAGTATCATCGCCATCTTCCTGATGGGCAACCCAAGCGACTATCTCGGCCTGGCACTTGGTATTCTTGG